>JAJZKX010000014.1 GCA_021850745.1 Thermoplasmata archaeon | reverse complement strand
CTGTCGAGCGCCCTTACTGCCCCCCCCCCTTTATTCAGCATAAAAATTATGAAAATAAGAAGATGGGCGCCAATAAAAAAAATTGTTGGCTTTTTGCGTTTTTCTAGAACTTCAGTTCACTCTTGAGATCTTCAAGGAGATCGGCAGGTAACTTGGCTGCTTCATTGTAGCCTCCCTTCCTGGCTTCGATGTAAACGTTCTTGGATTCCCTGAACTTGTCGTAATCTGGTTTTGTAAACTTGAATTTCAGGTATTGCAGTGTCGATTCCAGAACCTCAGTGGACCTGCCCTCTTCTGGCGTTCCCTTTATCTCGTGGCCATCAAATGTCAGGAAAACGGAATTTTCAACGCCCGCCAGCTTTGGGATCTCGCGGATCATCTGCCTCTCGTCCTCAAACTCAATGAACATAGAGACACTGAATTCTGTATCTGTAGGAAGCTGCTCACTGTATACCCTTATGAGCCGGGCAACTTCTTTGCTGTCGTGGACGTTCTCAATAAAAACCATTTCATTAATCTGGTTCAGAACAGTGTTCCTAGATTCAAACAGGAAGCTGAATGTCTTGGTCACAAGCCTTCTCTTTTTCTTTTCAGAAACAATCTCTCGCGTAAGCCCGTCACGCTTTGATTTATAAATTTCCGGGGAGAATACCTCCTCCGGCTTGATTGGCTCCATGCGTATCAGCTTACTTACTCAGGTTAGCCAGTGTGTCTTCGTATTTCTTTGCGTGTGATTTCTCGGCTTTTGAAAGAATCTCGAACCAGTGAGCAATATCGTCGAAGCTTTCTTCCCTTGCAGTTTTGGCAAATCCCGGATACATCTGGGTGTATTCATAGGTTTCGCCTGCGATTGCTGACTTGAGGTTCTGCTCTGTGGTCCCTATTGGCTCTCCGGTAACCGGGTCCCCTACCTGTGCGAGATACTTGAGATGGCCGAATGCGTGGGCTGTTTCGCCGTCTGCAGTAGACCTGAAAATTGAAGCCACTTCCTGGAGTCCTTCTTCATCTGCTTTCTGGGCAAAATAGAGGTATCTCCTGTTAGCCTGTGATTCGCCTGCAAATCCAGCTTTTAGATTTTCTAGTGTCTTGCTGTTTTTTAGTTCCAAATAATCACCGACATTGGATTGTTATAAGCTATAAGAAATTTATGATAGTGGCTTCTAATTAATAATTATTCTAAATATAGATTACAGCAATTTTGCAAAACGGCCGGCTGCAAGGAAGACTGCGAGCGGACCCGGGATGCTTTGTTCCCCAGCCTTAAGGCTACAAGATTCTCCATCAAAATCTATGCTGTAATCCTTCAGAAGGTTGATCCTGATCTCTTTTTCCCTGAACGCATCGGCCACAGCGTCTTTCAAGGGGTCAAAACTCTCAAACCGGTCGAGTGTGATAGGCACAACCGCCAGCCCCGTCTTTCCGTGGAGGCTGTGAGGCATCCTTATGAGCCTGTGGATATCTGTTGTCACAGGTTCATCGATTTCACAAAGATTTTCGTTCTTGACCTTCACCACCATGTAGTTTAGGACCTTCTCGTCGTTCTTGTCCATTATCCTGTACTTGTTGTATCCGGGCATAGTCAATACTTCAATGCGCTTCAGGTTTCCGCCAACATCTGTCGCCCTGTTGAGGTCCCTCAGATAATTCTCCATTGTCCTGATATTTCCCAGAAGGCCGTGGAGGGTTTCCTGCTTCTCATTGTTTGAAAGGAGGTCACTGTAGAAACTGCACAGGTTGTCATCGATTATCTTTTTCCATCCGCTGAGCTTGTGCGAAGTCTCCTGCATTGACCTTCTCACATCATATGTTGAGAAGCCCTCCCCTCGTATGTAGTTAGCAATTTCCCTCCTTGAGTCTGAAGACATCTGGTATATACTGTCTTCGACCACATGGACATGATAGCCCCTGCCGCCTGAGAAGAAGACCTTTAGGTCTTTTTCCTCGAAACCAAGATCATCCATGAGGAACTTGAATATCAGCCGTTGGGTATGCTTCTTCACTTCCGCAAGGATCTGATTGTACGACATGGTTTCCGCCCCTGCCAGGTGATCGGCATCAAGGTCAAAGATGAGTTCCGCGCCCTTCCAGCCCTTGTCTTTCATCACCTTTTCGTCCGGATATTTGTAATAAGCGGTGGAGTAGTAGATGTGCCTAGGGATATTTTTCCTGACAAAAAGGCCGAGGTCAACAAGGTTCCTCACTGACCTGTGCCTGATCATGGTGCCGAAAAATGGTATGAAGCCAATTTCCCTTTCTCCGATTAGATCCACATCACGGCCGGACCAGTTTCTGTAATAACCCTGAAAAAGAGCCTTTAACTTCAGGTCAGAATCATCTACGGGCAGCAACCTTTGGCTATCACAGAATATATTAATAGGGTTTACCATTTGAGCGGGCACATGTTCAGGGCTATTTTCGCAGTCGCCACAGTGGCTTTCATAATGCTGGCAGGTTCCATTCTTGTTGTCCCTGCAGCAAACGGAAATAATATCAACATAGGCCCAGGACAGATGGCCTTTTTAGGGAACTTCCCGGCTTCGCAATCTTCAGGGCAGGCAAATTTCACTGTTTACGTCCCTCCAACACCCTATGCCAGTGCAGTAGCAAATAGTGCAATGAGTTTTATTGGCGTCTCCCCGCAAAAATTTGGCCTGCTCTGGGCCTTTTCTGTTCCTGACACTGTAGCCAGTGAGGTAAACATGACCCTCCATAGGCTTACAGCTGGATCAGGGATCACGACTTTCTACAGCGAGAGTGGGACTACAGTTACTCCCTCAATTTCATATTCATATGCGGGCCAGAACATCAATATTCCCTTCGCCTTCACTCCAGATATCCTTGCCAAGGCATACAATTTTACCTGGGCACTGCACCATGGGATAAATGGATCAGGAATCACTATAGGCATCATAGACGCCTACGGGAACCCTAACATAATGTATGATTTAAGGGCATTCGATGCAGCCAATGGGCTGCCCCCGGTAGACCTTTCAATTGTGTATCCAAACGGAGAGCCCGGAACTTACAATTCAACCTGGGCAATGGAAACCTCCACTGATGTTGAATGGGCACATGCGCTCGCCCCTGCAGCTAAGATTGTCCTGCTGATTTCTACTTCATCTTTCACCAGTGACCTGCAGAATGTAGTCAGTTATGCGATATCAAATCACATCGCAAACATACTTTCTCTGAGCTGGAGCACTCCAGAGTCAGGGCTGACTGTAAATTCTGAACTGACCTACTCCAAGATATATGCAGAGGCAGCTTCACAGGGAATTACGGTGCTAGCTGCATCTGGAGATAGTGGCGCTTACAATTCTGAAAAACAGCTGACTGTTAATTTCCCTGCTTCAGACCCCTATGTAACCAGCGTTGGAGGGACTTCCCTTTATGCTTTCAACGACAGGTTCCAGCAATCCGGATGGGGAGGGGTGGTTAACGGCCAGTCGTATGGAAGCGGTGGAGGCTTCAGCTCTGTATTCAACACCCCTTACTGGCAATCTGTAAAGGGATATAATGAGTCACGCAGAGGGGTCCCCGATGTAGCAATGGATGCAAACAAGTACACAGGCGTCTATGTCATTTCCAGCGGAGGCCAGTACATTGTTGGAGGCACAAGCGTAGCGACGCCTATCTGGGCCGATGTTGTGGCCCTAATTGAGCAATACACCGGAGTACACCTCCATTCTGTCAATCCGCTTCTTTACCAGATTGCCAGAACTTCACTTTACAACAGTTCCTTTACCCAGATACTCACGGGGACAAACGGGTATTACCAGAACACTCCTTACTGGAATCCTGTAACCGGGCTCGGGACCCCAAAGGTTTCCTCATTGCTAAATGCATCGAGGGACCTACTTGACGGGTATGGCGGAATTGCGGTTTTCAATGGCACAAAGTCTTACAACGCCACGATCATTTCTGCAAATCTCAATCTGACTCCCCTCCAGGGGAGACTTGCAAACAACGGAACAACCTTCTACTACGACGGCTTTTACCTGAACCCGCTGAATTATCTTAAATTCGGGGTTACCCTGAACTCAACTGGAGAGGCACTCATGCTAGCCTTTTCACAGGCTGGAAACCTGGTGGAAAGGACCTACGGAATGCCTGGCGGGTTTGGCGGACAGCTCACACTGTTCAACATAAAGCTATCATTTAATGGCTCCTCCGTTAATTTTTCAACCAGCGGCGGATTCTCACAATCACTGCCAGCTTTCCTCAACTTCTCAGGAGAAATGTCCCCTGCGCTGGGGACAACCCAGATGGATTCCCAGTCGAACTTGACTATCATAAACAACGGAACATTCAGCAGCATTTCTGTCAGCAACGGAAGTGCCCCGGTAACTCCTGGATATGTGTACTTCCAGCACTATAATGGCATAAATTCAACAACATATTCAACAATCGATGCTTCAGCAGGTGCAGGAGAGATTGTGTTCTATTCTTCCTCAGCACCTGAGGGCCATCTGATTGGGAGCCATGTAGTTCCAGGACCCCAGATCACATATTACCAGGGCTATGGCCATCCAGCATTGCTCCTGTTCTATCTCCAGGGTGTTAATTCCGGCATAACGTGGAGCGTTAATTCTTCACCTGCAAAGGCCAACACATTTGTGGCGTACAGCGGAGGGGCTTATAACGTCAGTGCAACCTACACAGATGCTGATAAAATCCAGAGGACAGTTTCCAGAAACATTTCAATACCGTACCTGCACCTTGCAAATGTTTCGGTGAACTACACCATTAAGGGAACGCAATATCCTGGAACTGAAATAACAGCCATGTGGTTCTACAATTACCATTATTCGGGGCCGGGAATGCAGATTCCCGCCATGAATGGCACAACTGCTGCAAGTGCTTCGTCCACGGGCTTTTACGGAGATAGTGGGTTATTCACAGGATCACAAAATATCACTTTCAGGCTTGAACCCATAAAAGTGAATGTCTCACTGTTCGTTTTCAATGCAAATTCAACAGTTACCTTCAATAATGAAACTGTCCAGCATCAGGGAGGGTACCATTACAGGATGATGACCCCCGGAAGCAATGTTACAATTAATGTTACAAAGCCTGGATACGGGAATCAGACTGATATCGTTTACCTTGAGCCTGGTAAGAACCTAAGCCTGCAGATCCTGCTACAGCCAACCTTTTCTGGAACACACACTCTGACAGGAAGCGTATCCGATATCCTATACTCATTCCCCATAGGCAACGCGCTGGTGAGGGTGAATTCATCCATGGCATCCTACTCAAACTCGTCGGGCCTGTTCTTCCTTTATCCTGCAACTGGAAAGTATAATGTAAGCGCAACCGCGGAAATGTATGATAATTTCAGCACTCCGTTGAATATAAGCTCACCGACTATCCTCAATATCAGGATGACTCCCGCCAAGATTTCTGTGAGCTCAGGGGAGAATGTGTCAATAACCCATTACTTCCCACTGCTTTTCTACTTCGGATACCTGTCCTGGACGCCTTACAAGGGCCAGAATTTTTCAATATACCAGGTTTACGTCTCCAACAACCAAAATTTTCTGAGCCCGGACGTAACCACCGTTTCATCACAGAATACCAGCTATACCTTCCTCAGTGGGCTGGTGCCAGGCAGCACATACTACATTTCAGTTGTCCTGAGGCTTAGCAACTCCCAGGTCTACCAGAGCCAGGTGGTTAAAATCAGCTATTCGAACCCGGTATACCTTGGAATCAACCTAGTGATTGCTGCCGCCATTGGTTTCTACGCGTACATCGGATACAGAGTGTTCAGCAAAAAGAGAAGAAGGGATGAGATTCAGTAAGATTTCTTCAAATCCCTGACTGCATCCACCATATTTTTCAGTTTATCAAACCCAATCTGCCTTGATCTTGTCCTGAGGCCGCAATCCGGGTTGATTCTCAGTAGTTTTGGATCCTCCACAAGCTTCACTGCAGCCTCGATCCTGTCTTTTATCAGGCCAACAGGCTCGACAAAGTCCACGTGGACATCTGTTACGCCTAGCCCAATGAACTTTTTCTGGCCAAGAGTCTGGTTGACTTCGTTGAAAGCCTTGAGGTCTGCGTATCCAGGCCTCTGTTCAATTGATGTGCCAAGTGAGTACTTGTCCCTGTTGGCATATTCAAGGTTCAGCCCCTTGACCTTGAGATCATGGAGAGTGTTGTAGAGGTACCTGTAATCCACACTGTAGCAGACGTGTATGGTTGGTTCTATTCCACTGATCCCCTCAAATGACCTGTTGACAGATTCAGTCACAATGTCCATTTCGTCAGGATGTGTGGTGGCTGCCGGTTCATCGATCTGGATTTCCAGTATTTCACTTCCCCTTGCCTTTTCCCATACTTTCTTGAGCTCCCTTATTTCCTGGTTTATGGCGTCAGCGTAAGCATTGGCCAGCTCTCTCCGGTCCCTGTAATACTCGTTGAATGACCAGTCCATCATAGTATATGGTCCGGTGATTGGAACCTTCAGCTTTCCCTTAGTCTGCGATAGCACATATTGCAGCTCATCCACATGGAATGGGTTTTTCCTCGTGATCTGGGACACTACGCTCCCCTTTTTGTAATACCTGTTGTCGAATGATCTCACCATTCCGTAGAATTCAAGGCCGCCAACATTGGATGCCAGGTGCTCGTACATCTCCCACCTGAACATCTCGCCGCCTACTCCGAGGTTGTCAAGGCCAGACTTTTCGAAAAGGTCAATGGTTTCAACAGTTGCCTTCCTTGCGAGATCATAGAATTCTTTCTGGCCCTCTATTGTGTGGAACTTCTTGCTCAGATAGTCCGGTTTCCTGAAGCTCCCGATTTCCTGGGTTATGAACAGCTGTTCTGCCAATTTATTCACCTACCTTCCCTATTAGCTGGAGTTTTTTCTCAGCTATCTGCCTTGGGAGAAAATCTAGATAGTCCGAGTGCGTAACATAGAATTTGTGGATGCCGAGTTCCTTTCCTAGCCCATCGATCCTTGCCGTTAATGCCTTGGGGTCTTCCAGCTTAGTATTGTGTGCATCTATCAATGAAAGGCCTGGTATGCTTGAAAATGCGGCTGCAGCTTTAATGTTCTCCTTGTCTGCATCTGTGGCAACAGAATGGAATTTTTTCCCGGCCGATTCGAGGGACTTGATATTCAGATTGCCTGTAGTGGCAAGTATTGTCTTCTCAGGGTCAACGGACTTGTAGAATGGCCCCAGATTGCCTCCTGCCAGGGGTACAGATTCAAAAACGAGAAACTTACGGAACCTGAATTTTGAAAGCAACTCGCTATACAGCTTGCCAAGGTTCTCCGAGAATGATTCAAAGCTGTTCCCTGCGATGTTCCCGCAGAAATGGAAAAATGTAACCGGGCCAGGAAGGAAGGCAAGCTGGTCTTCCCCCTGGTCAACGTGATACAGCGGAAGTGGAGGATTCTCACTCAGTTCCCTGTATTCGGCAGGGTTTCCTTCCAGAGTGAGGGGTTTCCTGATCTCAGGCAGCCTGTAGAAAGTATTGGTCTCACCATATCTCGTGAGAGGGCCCAGCTCAATGCCTCCAGTAACAAGTGAAATTGGCCTGAAAATATCAAACCAGTTGAACAGCGGATCTGTGAATGAGGAAATGCCATTCTCCCTTGCAAGCTGCTGGAAAAGTGCTGTTTCTTCCTGCACAAGGCTCTCAAGTTCCTTTGCAGAAAGGATCTTTCTTTGCCATCTTCCTATCCTCACTCTGAGTTTTTCTGTTTTCGGAAATATTCCGTAAGTCAGTTTTAGAATTTCTGCCATCTATATACTCTCCAATATTTGTTTTGCAAGTTTGTTGTTTCCCAAAGGCATCACGTGGATGCCATCGATATATTCCTTTGCTTCATCATAGGCATCGAGAATCATCCGGATGGACGTGGCGGTGATGTCATCTGACAGGTCCAGCTTCTTCAGGGTCTCTTCTGAAAACTTAACGCCCATCTTCTTTATGCCTTCAACCTGGCCCTTCCTTGTAAGTGGCATGAAACCCGCAGACAACCTGAATGCCCTCTTCCTGATCCAGTCCTTTTTCAAGTGCTCCGATTCGAAAAGGATCTGGCTGATAAAGAAGTTTGAACCGTTTTCCAGTTTCTTCGAAAGAATTTCCTGTTCTACTTCCCGGTAAGGGTTGAAGGCGGAGCCAATGCCAACTTTCGGGAATGGCTCCTTCAGGAATGTTTCTGACTGCCTGATGGAATTTATGGTTTGCAGCACGTCAATCTCCCTCACTTCCTTTGAGTCAAGTTTCTTATTTATGGGGTCTCCCCCTATAACAAAGAAATTCCTTATTCCTATTTTCAGGGCCGTTATGACCTGGGAATGTATGAATAGGCGGTTCTTGTCCCTAGGGGTTATGTGAGGCATTGCGATGAGGTTGTACTCCCTGGCAATCAGGAAAGTGGAAATTATTGGGTCTATGCCGGGCATTCCCATTGGGTTTTCCGGAGCTGTAACAACATCTGCCAGGTCTGAAAAGAGTGCTGCTGCTTCCCTGAAATCTTCGAGGTCAAGGTTCTTGGCAGGAACTATCTCCACCGACTTGACGAATTTCAATTCATGAATGCTTGAAGTTTCCATCTGCAGCAAATGCTCATTATGACCAACTTCAAAATAATTAATGATAAAAAAATTACTGTGGATAATTAAAACTTGGAATATTATACGTCGAACTTGACTCCCTGTGACAGTGGCACATCTTTCCCGAAGTTTTTTGTAACGGTCTGGCGCCTCATGTATGCTTTCCAGGAATCTGTTCCGCTCTCCCTGCCATAACCTGTTTCCTTTTCCCCGCCAAATGCCCCGCCTATCTCTGCTCCTGCGGTGCTGGTATTAACATTGGCAATTCCGCAGTCCGAGCCTCTTGCTGACAGGAATTCCTCTTCTTCCCTCAGGTCATTCGTGAATATTGCTGATGAAAGCCCCTGTGGGACGTCATTGTGCATCCTAAGCGCATCCTCAATTGTGTGGTACCTGAACACATAAAGCAGCGGCCCAAAAGTTTCGGTCTTTATTATGGGCATGCCCTGGGTGGCCTCAACAATTGTCGGGGAAACGTAGTTGCCATCTTCAAGGCCTGGCATCTTGATTTCCTTTCCCTGATGCAGGACCTTTCCTCCCTGCTTCCTTGCCGTTTCTATTGCATCAAGGTAAGTCTTGATCGCCTTCCTGTCGATCAGTGGCCCCACAAGCACACCTGGATCGTTTGGGTTGCCTATCTTTACGCCGGAATAGATCTTCTTGAGTTTCTCCACAAATTCACTGTAAATGGCGTCCTGTATGATCACCCTTCTGGTGCTTGTGCATCTCTGCCCTGCAGTAGCCAGAGCACCGAATGCAACTCCTTTCAGGGCAATGTTCATGTCGGCCTTTTCTGTGACAATTGCTGCATTGTTTCCCCCCAGTTCCAGGATAGACCTTCCCATTCTAGCCGACACTTTCTGGTAGAGGTTCCTTCCAGTGCCGGTGGAGCCTGTGAATGAGACCAGTGGGATACCGGGTTCGTTCGAAATCCATTCCCCGCCGTCATTTCCCCTGCTGACCATCAGGCTGAATATCTGCGGGGCGCCCAGTTCTTCTAGTGCCTCAGATACTGCCTTCATTACGCCGGTTGCAACAAGGGCAGCTTTTGTTGATGGTTTCCATATTGCTGTGTCTCCGCACACTGCTGCTATCATTGCATTCCATGACCAAACAGCTGCAGGGAAATTGAAAGCGCTTATTATCCCTACAGGGCCCAGTGGCATCCACTGCTCATAAAGCCTGTGGTATGGCCTCTCGCTGCCCATTGTCAGGCCATAAAGCTGTCTTGATAGGCCTGAAGCGAAGTAAGCGACATCAATCATTTCCTGGATTTCTCCTTCCCCCTCAGAAGGGGTCTTTCCCACTTCCAGTGTAACTAGGGCACCGAGATCCTTTTTCTTCCGGACAAGGAGGTCGCCTAGTGATCTGATGATTTCTCCCCTCCGGGGAGCAGTGTATTCCCTCCATTCCTCGAATGTTTTCCTGGAGTTTCTGACAATTGAATCAAAATCCTCTTTCGTAGCAAGAGTCAGATCAGCGATGTGTTTTCCGTCTACAGGGCTTGTTGACTTGTATATACTCCGCCCTTTCGTGTCTTTCCATTTTCCGTCAAATATACCGGAATTTAATCCCTTGAGCCCAAGAGAGTTCAGGGTTTCTTCCCTGAAGCTTTCAAAATTATTACCGCTCATACTGAGGTAAGGCTTGCATATGGAATATTTTTTCCCATATACTGTCGATTTTAATGCAAATCACTTGATAGCCCATAAAAATTTTTTGCCAGTTTATTTTTTGCACCATTTCTGGGGAACCGTTATGTGGTTTGGAGGCATATTGTGTCATGGGCAGGCGATTCTTTTGAAAACCCCGGAGATGGTAAAAATATGCCCAAAGTGTGGCTCCACACACGTGTACTGGGTTGCGGGAGGCCTGATTGGCGCAATTTACCGGTGCAATGACTGCGGTTACGAGGGGACCTTTGTACTTGAAGTGAAGCCTGCAGACCTGGAAAGGTTCCAGAAGGAGCTGAAAAGCAATGCTGATGGTCCAGATGAGTTTTAGCTCAGTTCCTCGATTCTCTCTATAACGATCATTGCGAGTTCCATGAGCAGGTTTAGATCGGGGGACTTGCCTGTGTCCTTGAGGGATTCCAGGGCCAGCTGCGAATATTTCTTTGCAACGGAGAATGAATACTCTATTGCCCCGGTTTCAACCATGAGGTTCTTGAGGTAGATGTCCACATCCTCGCTTTCACCCTCCATGAGTTGCTTCTTAAGTTTCTCCCTGCCTCTGGCATCGGTTTGCCTGAGAGTGTGTATAAGTGGAATCGTGATGGCACTGTGCCTGATGTCTGTGAAGGTGGGCTTTCCCAATTTCTTCGAATCCCCGACGATATCCAGTATGTCATCGGTTACCTGGAAAGCCATGCCCAGGTTGTAGGCAAAATTGCTCAGTGCATTCGAAAGAGTTCTGCCTGCGCCCGCAGCAACTGTTGCGCCCATGGCGCATGCCTCAAAGAATCTGGCAGTCTTGTTGCTTATGATTTCAAGATAGGTTCCCTCACTTAGTTCGAGATTTCCAAGGCTGAAAGCCTCAAGTGTCTGGCCCTCTGCGAGCCTGCTGGATGCATCAGCCATTATCTTTGAGACAACAGTTCCGTACCTTGAGCCCAACTCGTAAGCCTTTGCAAAAAGATAATCCCCAACGACAATTGCATTTGCAACCCCATCAACGTTGTTAAGGGTTGGCCTTCCCCGCCTGGTAGCTGCATTGTCAATTATGTCATCATGTATCAGGCTTGCAGTGTGGATCAGTTCATACCCCGCTGCAAGGTCAAGTATTTTTGAATAGGGCTCATCACTGCTTATCTCGTAAGCAAGGATGGTCAGAAGAGGCCTGAACCTTTTGCCTCCGGCTTCTATAGTGTACCTGGACATCCTGTACAATTCTTCCTGGTCTGTATGGATGGCCAGAAGCAATCTATCATTGACTTCGTCAACCTTCCCATGTAAACTGATGCTCCAATCCAGGAAGTCTCTCATGTGCTCACTTTACCATGCCCTAATTTAACCGGGTCATTTAATGATTGCCAATAATTTTCTTTACATATTTCAGAAATGGATGCCGATGTGCCAATTAGGAGAAATTAAGAGAATTGGTGTAAAACACCGCATCATCTTGTGAGGGTTATTTCTATGGAAGAAACATTCGATTCTCCCCTTTCCCCCTGGAGTATCTCTGTTTCCACCTTTATATTCTGGTATTTCGCGTTTTGAATGAACTTATGACGTGTGATCTCTGCGATATCGACGGCCTTGCTAATCGCTTTGCCACGGGCTTTTATAGTAATCCTGTCAACATTGTTGTTGAACTGGGTTACCACAGCTAGTACGTAGTTCATTGTTGGTTTCTTTCCGACGAAAATGACGTTTTCCTCTGCCATGTAGTTCCCTCCTCTTTCCCATAAAAATTTGATATTTAATTATATCGAATAACAAAGGTTTCAATGTAAGCGTATGAGGGTGTCGGTGTTCCTGACTCCGTCCATCCCCCTGAGGTCGTCAACTATCCTGTTGAGTTCGTCAAGTGACTTGCAGTTGACCTTTATTGCAAGATCAAACCTGCCGGAGAATTCAAAAATTTCGTCGAATTTCCTTGTAAAGAAGTCGTAAAGCTCCTTTGCCTTCTTGGGTTCAGTGCGGATAAGGATTATCCCCTCTATGCCCTCATTTCTAAGGACCACCGTGAATTTCTTGATTGCGCCCTCCTCAAGGAGTTTCTGTATCCTCTTCCTTACTGTTCCCTCAGATACATTTAGTTCCCTGCCGATGTCGGAGTTTGAGGTACGGGAGTTGCGCCTCAGTATGTCAATTATGGCCCAGTCCTTCTCATCCACTGTATCAAAATCCCTTGCTGGATAAAATGCCTTTTGGCTAAAGCCATTATTACCTGTAGAGGTTTGTTCCCTTTGCATCATCTGTCTGGGAGCCTTTCTTGATGAGGTCTTTCGGCACTTTCATCATCCTTATGATGTTGGTGGCCTGGACCATGTAGATAGGCAGGCCAGTATTCTGGTCATTGCCTCCCCTCATGATTGCAACGATCTCCATCTTAATTTGAATGACGGAACCATCTTCCAGTTTAACTGTGATCCATCTGGGCTCTTCTTCTGTTTCAAATCCCACAATATCTCCCTGTGGGGGCATTTGACCTGGCATCATTGTTACACGTAGCCCAAAAATGGTTTTAAAGATATTCCTCCGGGGAGTTTTTGCCTGCTTGTGCAGTCCGCTGGCAAAGTACTCCAAGCAACTTGGGAATGGTCGGCCATGCACCAATGTACACTCGGCCCCTCATCGTCTTTACAACAGTTCAAACAATTAATGGTGGAAAAAAGAAAAATTTAGTCCTGCTGCGTCAAAGAACCACGATTTTTCCATACATTCCATTTGCAGCGTGTCCCGGATAGGTACACAAGTACCAGTATGTCCCAGATGAGGAGAATTCATAGCTGAGGTTTATATATGCATAGCTGCCAGAATTGACAGGGGGAAGATATCCCATGGAATACATCATTCCGGTGCCCTGCATCATGTTGCCGGTTTTATAGTAAGGAGGGCCAGACTGGCTAAGAACAAAGTTGTGGTATGAATCAGTATCAACATTAACCACTGTGAAGTTCACTACTGCCCCCTGGCTTATGATCATGGTGGGGTTTATCAGTCCAAGTATCTCAAAGCTGTACATGCTAGGGGCATTCATGGGTCCCATCAAGACAGGCAAATCCGTTGTCCCATTGATCAGTATTGTTGAGTTGGAGGGTGACACATAAACATTTGGAGAAGTCAGGTTGATGGATTCTAGTGCAGACTGGTTCAGGTAACCGCCTGACTGGAGCCTGTAATCCGCAGAATGTGGCCAGAATGGAGAGGTGGCGAATACCAGAGCCACTACCAACATAATTATGGCAGCGATTCCAAAGATCCTGTATCTGTCCATACCGCCACCTACTTCCTTATCCTTTCAATTATTGAATTATATTCCTGCTCTGAGATCTCCCCTCTAGCTAGCCTTTCCTTTGCAATTTCTTCCGCATGCCCTGAATATGCATAGTCATAAGGCCTTTCATGGGCACGGAGGGATTCCAGAATGAAGAACACGAATATAATGACAAAGATGACAGATATGACTCCAACGATTGGCATCACTATTCCCATGCCATAATATCCTCCCATCATGGCATAGGGGCCATATGTGCCATTTGCATAACTGCCGCCAAATAGAACAGAGACAATTATGGCCACTGCCGCGACCACGGAAACAAGACCGACAAGTAACCAAATTAGGTTCTCTACTTTCTTTTCCATGTTTCTCATTTATGGTGAAACAGAACATAAGCCATGCCTGAAACTGGTTTCATGAAACTATTTGTAATAGGTTTCAGAGAGCAGTATCTCGTTTGTGACTCCTTTCCTGAGCTTTACCACGACTCCTTTTTTCTCCAATGAAGAAACAATCCTTGAAACAGATGCTTTTGAGGAGCCAGACGTCGATACCAACCTGCTCTGGAGTGCCCTCCGGTTGTTATTTCTTAGCAGTTCAATTATTTCCAGTTCAGCTTCACTGAAATATTTACTGCTGATTTCAGGCTCACGTGCACAGCTGGCTACGGCCGTTTCATTTCTGGCAGCACTCAAGAGGAAAGGCCCATGTTGCCGTGTTGCAAAAGTCATGGCAGGCAGCAGCTTCACAAGCTGCCTTGTAGATATCCCAGAGACTGCAAGATTGGCTGATACGACTCCTGTGTAAAGGTAGAAAAATACCATTTCAACACTGCCTTCGATGGAAACTACCACAACAAGGACAGTAGTTGAAACCACCACGATTATGAGGGAAAGCAATAAGGAGATACCGTAGAATAAGGCATGCCGAAGATCCTGGGTGCTACTATTGGACAATTTTTGAGAGTAGCATGTCGCACCAGGGATTTCAGATCGACTCAAGCATTTCACCTCCGATTCGATTCAGTTGATGGGGTTTATTGCTATTTGCCAAACCTTCATTTTATAAGTACTAGATAACTAAGAAACCTGGAAAAGCATCTGGCTTTAGAATCACAGGCTGGCCCTCATTGAATTGAAAATGGAAACCGCGTCGATCGCTTCCTGTATTACTGCACCCTCTGATGGTACAATATAGCCTGCAGCCGCTATTATCATGAATGCTACGCTCATAAGTATGCCAAATGCTATGCTCTGAATGGCGATCCTTAGAGTTCTCTTGCCGATATGCACTGCATCGCCTACCTTTGTAACATCATCCATGGTAAGTATGACATGCGCAGTTTCTGCTGAAATGTCAGCACCCCTTGCCCCCATTGCTATGCCCACATTTGCCATTGCAAGGGCGGGGGGCATCATTGATCCCATCGCC
>JAJZKX010000013.1 GCA_021850745.1 Thermoplasmata archaeon | reverse complement strand
GAAATAGTCCACGAAGCGAAACTCAGGGGAATCACCGTAATGGGCCCAAACGGACCAGGAATTACTGTCCCTGGCGAGTGCAAGATAGGGATCATGCCCAACCAGATCTTCAGGCAGGGCGATGTTGCCGTTGCTTCAAGGAGTGGAACGCTGACCTATGAGATTGTTGACCACATAACCAGAAGCGGCCTTGGCGAAAGTGCAGTGATAGGCCTTGGCGGGGACCCAGTGGTTGGGCTCACATACATTGATGTGCTCAAACTCTTTGAAGCCGATGAGAGAACCAAGAAGATTGTACTTGTGGGAGAAATCGGAGGCAACAACGAAGAACTGGCAGCAAAGTATATCAAGGAACACGTGAAGAAGAAAGTCGTGGCATACATAACAGGAAGAAGTGCACCTCCAGGAAAGAGGATGGGCCATGCAGGGGCAATTATTGAGAAAGGCGTGGGCACAGCAGAATCAAAGATTAAGGCGTTCGAGGAAGCGGGCGTAAAGGTCGCTGAATTCCCGGATGACGTTCCCGGGCTGCTGAAGTGATCACATGAAGAGAGACATTATTTCAGTCCTGGATATGGCCGGCGACCTGGAAGACATCATCGATCTTTCCATAAAGCTGAAAAGGCAGAGGTATGAGCAGTTCCCCCAGTTCACCAACCACGTGCTGGGCATGATCTTCGAGAAGCCAAGCACAAGGACAAGGGTATCTCTGGAAACTGCCATGACTCAGCTCGGAGGGCATGCAATTTACCTTAATCCAAATGATATGCAGATTGGCCGCGGTGAAACCATAGGCGATACCGCAAAGGTCCTCTCCAGGTTCGTCGATGTGATATCATACAGGGCATTCAAGCATGAGAATGTTGTGGAACTTGCAAAGAATGCATCAGTGCCTGTCATAAATGCACTTGATGACCTGGAGCATCCGGTCCAGATAGTTGCAGACTTCATGACCGTTAAGGAGAGAAGAGGCAGGGTAAACAATCTCAAGGTGAGCTACGTCGGGGACGGAAACAACGTAGCCAACTCACTAATCCTCGGCACTGTTCTCCTTGGATCTGATATCGCTGTAGGTTGCCCAAAGGGGCATGAGCCAAACAAGGACATTTTAGAAGTTGCGGGCCAGATTGCTAAAGACACCGGAAGCAAGATAGAGATCCTGGAAGACCCTGTAAAGGCGGTCGAAGGTGCAGATGTAATCTATACTGATGTCTGGGTCTCCATGGGTGAAGAGAAGGAAAAGGAACAGAAGGAGAAACTCTTCAAGAAATATCAGGTAAACAGCGAACTCGTGGCACATGCAAGCAAGGATTACCTGTTCCTGCACTGCCTCCCTGCGCACAGGGGGCTTGAAGTTACCGCAGAAGTAATGGAGGGCCTGCACAGTGTGGTCTTCGACGAAGCGGAAAACAGGCTCCACACAGCAAAGGGCCTTCTCAGCACTGTCCTGTATTGACCCATAGGTTCTGGCAATCCCAGAACCCAATTTTTTACAGTGTCATAAATTAACGGTGGCCAAACTTTTTTTGGTGTGCAGCAAAAAAGTTTATTTAAAATCAGCAATTCTTACCCCAATGAGTGGACCTACTCGATTCAAGAAATCAGGCAACCTGAACAGGTTGATCGAGGAAAAGAGAGCGGGTAACAATCTCAGGGAAATACCGTCGGTACTTGTCCCTGTATGGCAAATCAAGATCAGGGAAAGATTCGGCATTAGCGTAGACAGGGAAGTTGCTGAGTACATCGTTCTTGCAGCACACGAAAGGGGCACCTGGAGAAAACAGCGTGCGATGAGGAAAATAGAGAAACTTTTCATGAGCAGGGGAGACTCAATGGAAGACTCAGCAAAGAAGGCCAGGCAGGTAGTCGACCTCGCTGTGGGCACTGTAGAAAAATAGATGCAGAAGCCTATAAGATCCAAGAAGGATCTTGAAATCCATTTGCAGAAGCTCCATAAGCCGGCTTTTTACCGAAACCAGCTGGAGCAATACCCTACAAGTGCGGCAGTTGCTTCTGAGATTCTTTTTCTTGCATTTCTTGATGGAAACATACAGGGTAAAATTATTGGAGACTTTGGTGCCGGAAACGGCATCTTCTCTGTCGGAGCAGCAATGCTGGGGGCGGAGAAGGTCTATGCTGTTGAACTTGATGAGAACCAGGTTGAGGCACTGAAGAAAAATGCCGAAGGCTTCAACATAGAAATTGTACAGGGTGATATTCTCTCGTTCAATGTTCAGGTGGACACTGTGCTGATGAACCCTCCATTCGGGTCTATTACGGAAGGCTCAGACAGAAAGTTCCTTGACACAGCAATGAAGCTTGGTAAGCATGTATACTCACTTCATAACCTGAAATCTGCTGACTTCATAAGAGGCTATTACTCAAGGGAGTTCGATATAATTAGGGAACAGAGAATGGATATCCGAGTTCCAAGGCTGTATGCCCATCACACCATGGACCAGAAAGAAATCCCCACGATCTTCTTCCACTGTGAGGTTAGACGCGGGCAAATTGAGCTGGGGCAGGCAAATAATAATTAACGGGTTAAAAATCTCCTACCCACGCCATGGCCGGGATGGGGTAGAGGGCTATCCTTGGGGACTGTGGATCCCCGGACCCGGGTTCAATTCCCGGTCCCGGCCCATCTTACATTAATTGAGAATATGCACGGCATCCCGCAAACGTTCTTTGCCAATATTTTTATTCTGCAAATATTAATCTGATTGTGAAAAGGGATGAATCCCTGATTGCACAGATCGGCCAGGTAAGGTCTGTGGAAGGGGACAATCATAACATCTCTTATGATTTCAGAAACGGTATCCCTTGGAGGTCGTTCAAAGAAGGTGCAAGGAACCTGGCTTATGCACTTTTTGACCATGACATAAGGGGGTGGATGAAAGTTTCGCCTAATTATCTGGAATGCTCTCCAAGCTACCGAATCTCCCTGATCTGCTCACCAGACCGTGAAAAGGATTTTCAGATTATGATCCAACAGATACTCGAGAATATGCAGGAGGAAATTCTGAGGACAGAGTACAGGGACGAGATCAGGAACATCGTGAGCATTATAGGTGTGCCAGCCGGCAACTTCAATCTGCTTCTGGCCATGTTGATTTCCCGGAAAGTAAGGAAATTGGCTGTGAAATCAAAGCTCAAGAAAATTACGGCCGTTATTGGCCAGAACATTGAATTGGTTGTTAAATGAAATTACTTTTATTGGACAACATTTGGAATTGTTCACACATCCGAATAAAAGGAATAGTGTTTCGAGTACGTGTCGAAACGGGATTGTGTGTAAATTGGATTACTTCGGTGAAATCCTGACCACGTTGCTTCCCCTAATGATAACAGTTCCAAGTTTCCTGTTGAGGTCTTCTGTGTTTTCCTCAACCTCATCAAGTACCATGTTCATGTACTCGTCGTAACCTGTGAGGGTTCCTTCGAGTACCCTGTTATCCTTAAGCAATAACGCAACTTTCTTGTTCAGATTTTCTTCCAGCATTTTCATAGGCATTATCATATTTCTGCACCTTAGTTGTATTCGTCCTCGTCTAGTCCTTCTTCTCTGCTCATTATGACCTGTATGAGTCCCTTGAGTACTTCTTTAACGTCCTCAAGCTCTTTTCTCATGGTCACTACTTCATTTGAAAGTGTTTCAACATCCTTAACCTTGTTTGAAGCTCCGCCTTTCATGCCATATCCTCCTTTATGTTTATATTTCCGTAGTCTTCTGCAACTTTCCTAATCTCGGTTCTCTCACAATTGTCGCAGTACAGTGCGGCATTCTTCTTTACCATTGGCAACCTGCACTTTGTGCACAGCGTTCTCAGCACTCCAAGGTTCTTTCCAAAGATGCCAAGGTCAAGGCCCCTGTCCCCAATCCTGAGGATTTTTGCCCTGATGAGGTCTCCAATGTGCATGCTAGGCTCATTATTTTTGCCGTATTGTGATGACATGCCTATGCTTCCGTCAGCAACGTATTCTACGAGTCCCAGTTGGCGGTCAAAAACCGCTCCTACCTTGACGGATGCTCTTCGCTGGTCCATCTTTACAATCTGGCCATAAACTATCTGCCCAGAATGGAGGGATATCTTCCGCTTCGGCGTCAGGACTGAAACCGTGAGGGACTGGTCGTCTTTCCACAACTGGCCATAAGCCAGGGAAACGACATCGCCGTTGTTTTCCATCGTATTCTTGCCGGGGACATATTCCTCAGCCGTCGCAATAACATCGCCGGGCAAAACAAGGTTTTCTTTTTCTTTTTGTGTATTTTGCATATCTACCAGCTTGTCAGATAAATGAACCACTGTTTTCAGTCTCAACAGTTAATTGTAACTAATTAACCTTTCCCCGATGGTTTCTCCGGGTTAGTTATTGTACAATGTAACAGAGGGGAAGGGCATGAAAATTGCTTTTAGATTCTGCTCCGATTTTTCAACAACTGAATATAAGGTGTATGTGATTCAGGGAGCATCATGATTATTGATGACGCCTTCTTCGGATTTGCAAGGGCAGGCTCACTGGATGGCAAGATCCAGTACCCGTGCATACTGGATATTACGAGGGAGGAGCAAATAAGGGTTTCAGGAGGATGCCTTGAAGTCCTCGGTCAGAAGGCAATTCCCACTGAAGAAACAGGCAGGGGCAATGGTACAAATTTAATGAATCCCAGTGAATGGGTCGCTGAGGATTTGGTGATCATTCCAGATGGTGCACAGCTCATTCAGAGGCCAAGAAGGCTTATTGAAAGGCTTTCAGAGATAAGAAACAAACACGGAATGGGCAGGCTCATATACCTGCAGGGAGTGGCAGATCCATATATTATTCCGATTCTTGTTTACGCAGGGGTAGCTGTCTTTGATGACAGCACTGTGAGAATGGAATCGGGAAAAGCTATCTCATACACCATATTTGGAAGGGCAAAGGTTGACTCGCCCAGGATTAAAGAGAATTTGGCCTTCATCCAGGAAATGGTCCGGGTCCTGTCCCAGGCCATAAGATCTGGTACATTGAGGGAAGTTATTGAGAAATACCAGATATCCTCAAAAGCCATGGAGATTCTGAGGTTGCTGGACAATGATCCGGAATGCGAGAGGTTTTTCCCAAGAAGAACACCATACATCAAGGCAAATTCGCTTGAATCGCTACGGCGCCCTGACCTTGTGAGGTACAGGGAATATATCTCATCATTCTACACAAAGCCACAGGGCAAGAACGTTGCACTCCTGATGCCGTGCTCTGCCAGGAAACCATACTCATCCTCAAAATCCCACAAGCGGATCATTGAGGCTCTTGCCGGAATGCGGAACCAGGTGCACGAACTCATAGTGACATCACCTGTGGGCCTTGTTCCCAGGGAACTCGAACAGACTTATCCCGCCTCCTCATATGATATACCGGTAATTGGCCAGTGGTACGAAGATGAAAAGCTCATGATAAACAGCATAATAGGTGCATTTTTCAGGAATAATTCCTATGACAGGGTCGTGGCTTTTGTTGATGAAGACCTAGAATTCATCATGGGCCAACTCCCGGAAAACTCAATCCTTGTGAAATGGGACAGGAGCGACTCCTCCCTCGCAAAGCTCAGGGAAACCGTTGCCTCAATCATTTCGGGATTACCACAACAGGGGAGAATCAACCCCAAGATGGAAAAGTACACGCAAATAGCAGAATACCAGTTTGGAAACTGGATTTCCAAATACCTTGAAGGATGCAGAATCGTTAAGAGCTACAACAGCGAGATGCTGGTAAAAGAAGGCAAACCTGTGCTTGTATTCAATGAAATGATAGGCAAGTTTACAATAAACAAACAGTCAGCCCAGTGGTTCATTGAAAATGGCAAATTCCTTGTTGAGATAGACGACTTCAAGCCTACTGCCAACATCTATGCTGTCGGGGTACTTTCTGCAACCGAAGATGTGAGGCAGGAAGATGAAGTCGTACTGCATCACAAGGGACAGATGAGGGGCGTGGGCATAGCGAAAATGCCTTCCAGGGCAATGGTCGATCTCAAAAAAGGTGTTGCTGTCAAGGTGCGCAACTAGCCTCTGATTTATTGGTTTTCTGCGATAGTTTACATAAGAAATAAATAAATAATACAATTGTTTCAATAGCTAAAGTGTCGCCAAAAAATATAGCCCTTCTTATCGTGGGAATGGTGCTTGTATCCAGTGTTTTCTTCATATTTCATGTATCATACCCGGCAAATCCAGCCACTATTAAGATCAATCATGTGCCGAAGCAGATCAAACCCCAGAACTACAAGATCTTCAGTAACCAGACTTACAACCAGCCCGGGCTGGGCCTTAACCAGACCTCATTCACACCGACTGGAAATACAACATTGACCCTGCAAGGTTTTGTCCTCAATGCTTCCAGCCCGGGTGGTAAACAACCCATCGCCGACCAGGTTCTCGGCGTTGCCGTAATGCAAGCGCTCACTTTGGTAAGGACCAATTCGCAAGGTTTCTACCAGGTAAAAATTCTAGCATCGGGCCAGGGCACGTTCGCTTTCAAGATATTCCAGTATCTAACCGCTTACAAGACCCTGTACATAGGTCAGGGAATCAGCGTCCTGAAACAGAATATTTCGCTCACACCCCAGGCGAAGTATCAGGTTTCAGGTCTCACAGAGTCGCACGGGAAGGCCCTTTCTGGAGTTTACCTCACCTTCTCCAGTTTCTGGGGGAAATACTACACAACTTCCAGCAGTTCAGGGGATTATTCCATTAACATGGTGAATGCCAATTACACTATTGCATCCATTAAAAGCGGATTTGAGCCTGTCCCATCTCCATTATTTGCCAATGTTACAAATAGTCCTATCTCAAACTACAATCTCAATCTCTTTTCAACTAGCCAGGCTGCCTTCTACATGAATGGGTACCTGTCAAATCCACTGGGGCACAAAATCGGCAATGCCATCATTTATGACAGCACCATCAGAGCAAGCAATGCTTTCAACGTTTCCCAGCCGGATGGTTTCTACAATATTTCTGTAGCTTATTATTCAAACACAATAAATGCAAATGCCACAGGCTACACCCCATTTGCAACCAATGTGATAGTGTACCACAACCTCACAAATGAAAACTTCACAATACAGGCACTGGATCCGTTTTTAGGCCCGAGCAGCCAGACTGGAATCACATCAGGTGAGCCAAAAGGCCTTGGAAACAACATTTCAAATGTTGACTACGGGAATCCGCAGGGAACAATATTTATAACGGGGCAGGTAAAGTCTTCGCAGACTAAAATGCTGGTTCCAAACCAGCAGTTTAATCTATTTACAAGTGTAAATGGCACATACTTCAATGATTTAATATCGACAAACTCAACTGGGTATTACAAAGTCAGCCTGCTGTTCTCAGGAGATTACCACCTTAATGTAACTTCGGCGCAGTATTACGATACATGGCTCAATGAAAGCCTGTCAAGATCAGCCTCCGGGCAGACCATTTACGTTACAACCTCTCCAAATAAGGTTTACCACCTCTCCGGCGGAGTGATCAATGGAGCCACCGGCTCGCCATTGGCGAACGCAACCATTCAAATCTACTCCAGTTCCGGAGGTTACCTTACCACAGTGCACACAAATGCAACAGGGCAGTTCAATGTAAGCCTCCTTGGGGGAACTTACAATATAAGCGTTTCAACACCAGGATTTGGCACTTCAAACCTCACTGTTCCGGTCAATGGAAACCTGACTCTGCCTCCAATAAACATCACCCCAACATCCTCTATTGCGCCCGGCTCCGGCACATGGAAATCGTCATCAGGCTCTGGTCTTCCGGGAGTCAATGGAACTTCCATCTCTAACCAGCTCAACAGCACGCAGAATTCAACAGGAATTGTACCTGGCACAAATTCCTCGACTCCAGTTTCTCTTAATTTAAGAATGATGGACAATGCCACGAACACACCCATAAACAATACGGCATATGAGATGTTTATCAGGGTAAACGGCCTTACTCTCAATTTAACAGGCAGCACCGGCTCCAATGGTTACACCTATCTGAACTTGAGCTACGGAGGATCTTACATACTCCTGCCTGAAATGATTGATTACAGCGGAATTGCCAAACTGGTCAATACATCACAGTACCAGGGCAAGACCTTGGTTCTCTACCTGAATCCCCTGACTGTTTACAACCTTTCAGTAAATCTTTCAAGCCCCCTCAACGGGCAAAAAGTGCCTGTAAATGATCTGAGCGTCTCTGGATACAGCCTGCCGGTGAATGCAAATTACACTTATGGGGGAAGCAACTATTCTAAGTTCAGCTACATTGTCCCCAATGGCACTTTCTACTTCAAGTATTCAAATGTCAGCTTTGTCTCCAAGAGCTTTACAGTAAAAGTGAGTGGGTCAGATGTGAATGATAAAGTGCCACTGAAACCTTATGTGCTGTTCCTTTCCTGGAGCACAAACGTGTCCTGGTCATATACTATGTCAGGGCCCGGAGCTCCCTTGAATGGCAATGGCGGTGTTGGCACCTCAAGTACATACATACCGCTGGAGGCTGGAACTTATGGATTCGATGCTTATCTTGGCAACAATCTAGTTGGCTCACCCCAGCAATTTACACTCACTTCGAGCACTCCCAACACCTCTTTGAGCTTTTCCACAGGTTATCATGCTGAGCATATCAATGGCATTGGCAATTGGACCTATAATGGCAAAACTGGAGTCTTCCAGGTAAATACAACAATCGATCAGGCCCAGGTTTACTACATATCCCAGATTGGAATCAACGCAAACCTGCCTACCAGTTCGACCCTTTACCTGAATGGGGCTCAAAGTGGCACTCTTAACGGGGCCTCCAACTTCACCATAGCGAATTATTTCGCTACTTCCCAGTCCGGACAAACCTCTATATCAATAATAGCCAATAATTTCAATGACTATCAGGTCCTCAGCGAATATGGCCAATACGGGGTAAACATGACCATTTCATACTACACAGCTAGTTTAACAGGGTGATATCAAGGTGGCATTATTTCAAAACAACACTAAAAAAGTGAAAACCAAAAGGGCCAAGGAGCCCAGGGTCGAGAAGCGAAAAAGCAGGTTCAGCAGCGAGGGCGTTGAAACGGTTGTTGAAGTAAAGACTGTAGGGGATATTCCACCTGTCCTGGAGGCAAGGAAGCATATCGGGGAAAATGACCTCAACAGTGCTGCACAGACATTATTCAAGGCAGCGCGGTCAGACTATGCAAAGTACTTCGCAATCGGCAACGCAAGCAATGATGGCAACAGGCACTTTTTCATAAACGAGCTTTCTTCGCTAGATGTAAAGGTCCCTGAGATAGGATATGTTGACAACACCACCATTCTCAATGCCATGGGAGAGATTGATCCAGATGACGAGAAAGCCTCCAACAGGGTAAATGCACTGAAAAAACTTGCATGGTTTTATCTCAATTATTACGAGAAAGCAAGATTTGGCAGCGAATTTGAATTTGACGGCGAGGAGCTGGTGTCCAAATTTTCAGAGATATACAATTACATGGACATTATGCAGCTTTACTTCTTCAGGGCTGATGAAGGGATAAGGTAAGATGGCAGGCTCATCAGTATATGCTCAGTTGGCTTCCAATTTCTTCAGCAATGTTCTGCACGAACCACTCTTCCTGCTGAGCTTCCTTGTGCCTGTTGCAATGCTATTCTTCACATCAGTGGCCATTAGGCACTATTCCCGGAAAACCAGGATTGACGGCCCCCCTACCCTTGAGCAGAAGAGGGAGAAATTCGTGGTCCCAAAGGATTTCTTCAACAGGGAGGCAGAAAAGATCAAGACCGACGATTATGAATACTTCCTCAGGCCCATTGCATCCCAGTTTGAATCACTGAAATCCTTTCATGAATATTTCAGGACACTTCAGAAAGATTACCGGAAATATGTTGCCATGAGCCATTCCGGAAGGAAGGGGAAGCGGATAAGGGGCGTTGAAGGCAGGAAGAGAACTTTTGATGAAATACTAAAGCTATACAACCAGTTTAGGGGCAATAAGTTTGACAGAATTGAATTTGAACAGGAAGAGGAGAGAATATTATGACTGAGAATGAATTTGTTGATATTGGAAACCTGAGGGACAGCGTACGGAAAATTGAAAGCCGGATAGGCAAGAAAGTCATCGGCTCCGAACGCATAGTCCGCTTCATGTTCATAGCGCTCCTCAGCAACAACCATGTGCTCCTGGAGGGTGTCCCGGGGCTTGCAAAAACAATGCTTGCAAGCGAATTTGCCAGGCACCTCTGCATGGACTTCAAGAGAATACAGTTCACGCCGGATATGCTTCCAACTGATATCACGGGCACTATGGTGTTCAACCTTGAGGAGAGGCACCTCCAGTTCAGGAGGGGGCCAATTTTCGCCAATGTGCTTCTTGCTGATGAAATTAACAGAACGCCAGCAAAGGTACAGTCAGCACTGCTTGAAGGAATGGAAGAAAAGAAAGTGTCAGTAGGAGGCGATGATCACGACCTGCCTTCACCTTTCCTAGTCATTGCAACGCAGAACCCCATTGAACAGGAAGGAACATTCCCGCTTGCAGAAGCCCTCATGGACAGGTTTCTTTTCAGGTATATCCTCACATACCCAACGAGGGCAGAGGAACTGAACATCCTAAGGTCCATTACCCTCCCGGAAGAGGACGTTGACAACGAAGTTGACGCAACCAAGATCCTGAGCATGAGAAAGGAAGTCTACAAAGTCCATGCGAGTGAGGAAATCATGTCGTACATAGTGGACATAATCAGGAAGACCAGGGAGCATGAGCTCATCATGGTTGGTGCCAGCCCAAGGACAGCGGCCAAATACCTCACTGCAGCAAGGGCAAATGCAATGCTTAACGGCAGAGATTACGTCATACCGGAGGATGTCAGGTTCATCTCCCGTGAACTGCTCAACCACAGGCTCATCATGAGACCAGAGGCATTGCTTGAAGGTGGTGGTGACGGTGTCTCCACAGTCAACAAGGTTATAGACAGGCTGATTTCACAGGTTGCGACACCCAGATGATTAAGAAGTCCGGATTTGGGATTCTGGCGGCAGTTTCTGCCTCTGTATTGGAGTCCATAATATTCGGATATGATTATTATATCATCTTTTCACTCATACTCTTCTTCATCCTTGTATCAGACATCATAATATTCAACAACGGCGCTGCCAGGGACCTGTTCATGGTACAGGTTGAAAGGAAGTTGGCTGACAACTATGGCCGAAAATACCAGGAAAAGGAAGTGGAGGTGCTTTTCAAGAACCCCACAAAGAGGGTCATCACATTCCATTATTACGATACCCTTTCAGACATTTTCCATGCCAGCGGAGATTTTGATGGGGACCTCGTGCTAGCCCCAGGTGAGGTAAGAAGGCTTACCTATGGAATATCTGCATACGCAATTGGCAAATACCAGATTGGCCCGCTTATTCTTTACATACAGGACCCCATGAAGCTGTGCATAACCAGGGCAGTGGTCCCAAAGGTCGACGAAGTGAAGATCGGCCCCGCATTCTCAGATATCCACACCCAGAGGAGCGAGAGGCTGAGCAATTTCCTTTTCACAATGGGAATGCATTACTCAAGGAAGAGCGGCCAGGGGTACGACTTCTACGGCATCAGGCAGTATGTAGAGTCAGATGACTTCAGGTACATTGCCTGGAACAAGTATGGAATGATAGATGGAGATGACCTTTACATCAAACAGATGGAGGAGGAAAGGCAGATCGACGTCTATTTCTTCATAGACTACAGCATAGGGGTAAACCAGGGCATTGCAGACAAGAGGATGTACGATTCAGTGGTTTCAAGTGTGCTCAATGCATCATATTCCATTACAAAGAACAGGGATGGCGTCGGCTTCCAGGTCATATCAACTGATATAGACGAGTTCATCCCGGCGCAGAAGTCCCAGGAACCAATCAAGAAACTTGAGAAGCTGGTGGCTGAACTAAGGCCTTCCGGCGAATTCCATATTGAGAAAGTATTTGATCTCGTTAAAAAGAGGATCAAGAAGAATGCAGTTGTCTTCATCGTCACCCCATTCTCTTATCCAGAGAGCTTTGTAAGGCTCAATGCGAAGAACATCCATACCGGGAAACCAACTTACATGTTTGTTCTCGACACATATGATTATGTGGAGAAGAGGGACGATCCTGTCTACAAAAAACTCATGATGAGCACGGGCATCAAGGAACGCCGTTACCTGAAAACCGTTACGGGATTCTTCAATGGCATAGGCGTTAAGGCTGTTATTTCAAGGGACAAGGACCTGCTTGCAAGGATACTTGCTGAATACAGGTATGCAAGGATGCAGAATCTGGGGAGCTGAGAAGAATGGAAGAGGACATGAAAATGATACCGATCAACGTGGCAATCATGCTACCTTCCATCGTGCTGTCAATTTATGTTATACCTCACCTGCTGGGCATCGTTTATGTTGCGCCCTTCCTTGTCCTGAGCATTCTGCCCATCATAAAGAAATTCCTGCCTGAAGCATTTGCAAGGAATCTCTACCCTGTTGTTGCAATAATTGTGCTTCTCATCATCCTCCTCAACATAATGCTAGCAGGCAACCTCATACCATCCGACTGGTTCCTCAGGCTTTTCGTTATCCCTCTTAACATCCAGACTGCCATAACACTCACCATGGCCCTGAGCCTGGCATCGGTCTTCGAGGGGATATTCTCAAAAAGCCTCTCCAAATCAATCGGGTACCAGACTTTCTCACTCCTGCCGCTTCTTGACCAGGTGTTTGTCCTTTATCTCATGCAGCAGTATTCCTACACGTATCTTCAAGCGTATTACGAGGCATATTCACAGCAGTTGATATCGATCATTGCCCTGATGGTTACAGGGTCAACCAACATTTTCGGACAGAAATTTCCACCCCCGCTCTCAGAATACAGCTTCCCCATTGATCCGGTGATGCTCGCAGCACTTATCATTTCCCTCGTGGCAATAATGGCATATTTTGTTATCGTCAAGGAGAGCAAGCACAAGGGTGAGGTCCTTTCAGGAATCGCTTCAGCCCTGGTTCTCGGTGGATTGTTGGGCATGGTGGTATTCTACTTTATCCAGATTGCGTCTGGCTCTGGCTTTGAGCTCTTTGTCGCAGCCTTGGCACTAGTTGTCACCATAATTTACGCCGCAAGATCCTCTCCAGAGAAAAAATCAAGGAAGAGTGGCATTACAAGATTCAAGAATAACTGGTAATGTTATTTATGAATCACCCATTACCTGAACGTGAACACCCTTGAAATCAGGAATGCACTGATTGTAACACAGAATCAGGCAAGGGAAGTTGTAAAGGGCAATATTTTCGTTGAAGGGGACAGCATATCATACGTTGGGGATCAAACACACGATGCACAGGTGATTATCGATGGTACCGACAAGCTGGTTATGCCAGGCATGATCAATACCCACTGCCATGTGGCAATGTCACACCTCCGGGGAAAACTGGATGACATGCCGCTGAGCAAATTCCTGGAACTCACCTTCAAGCTTGATTCTGAAAGAACAGAACGCGGCATTTATAATTCGGCACTTCTGGGGATGTATGAGATGATTGATTCCGGGGTGACATCGTTCGTTGACCTTTATTATTCGGAAGACGTAATTGCGAAAGCTGCTAAGGAAGTTGGCATGAGGGGATTCCTTTCATGGGTAACATTGGACCAGGACAAGACTACGCAGAAAGGAGACACAACAAGCAACGCAGAACATTTCATCAGCAAGTTCCAGAATGATGATCTTGTTGTTCCATCAGTCGGCGTCCAGGGGGTATATGTCGCGTCCGATGAGGTATATCTCAAGGCCAGGGAACTTGCTGAAAAGAAGGACACAATAATTCACGGCCACCTCTGCGAAACAAGGGAGGAAGTTTACAATTTCATGGACCAGCACGATGGAGAAAGGCCAACGGAACATCTAGACCGGATTGGTTTCCTAAACCCGAGATTCCTTGCAGCACACGGAGTCTGGAACACGCTGCGTGAGGTGAGACTAATGGGAAAGAACCATTGCAGCGTTTCCTGGAATCCTGTGAGCAATGCAAAGCTTGGTGTAGGTGGAATTGCGCCCGTATCTGAGTACCGCAATAATGGTGTCAATGTTACAGTTGGATCAGACAGCTCCGGCAGCAACAACAACCAGGAGCTTTTCCAGACCATGAAATTTGGCTCCATATGGGTCAAGAATGAGCGGTGGGATCCCGCCCTGACAACAGCTCAGGAAATACTAGACATGGCTACAGTCAATGCGGCAAGAGCCCTGAACAGGAATGATATCGGCTCACTGGAAACAGGAAAAAGGGCAGATATGGCCATCTTAGACTTAAGGACGCCGAGACTTATGCTCACAAACAATGAAAACGCAGTGTCAAACATAATTTACTCCGCAGATAGCTCCTGTGTTTCAGATGTTGTAATAAATGGCAGAATCGTGAAGCAGGATAGGGAACTTTTAGGGTACGACCCTGTAAAATTGCATGGAGAAGTTTTCGTCTAAAGCATTTGTATTCTTGCCAGTTGCATAAGGCGCAGAGGATTTGCGCCGATCATTCGTCAATTCTGAGGGAGCTCGCAATAATGTGCTTAGCTGCAGGATAACCTTCCACAACTTTCCACATGTGAAGGAAATTAAGCCTGGGCAGGTGTTCTCTTATTTCAGGCATATGACGGTCCCTGTCATCGAGATAGAATACATATTCTTCTGGAATGTTCTCGTCCATCTCTCCCAGTTCGGAAATCAAGCCCATGATCAACAGGTCTTTTCTCGGTTCTGGACTTATCCTCTGGTAGTCGAAGAGATTTTCCACCTGAAGAGTCTTCAGTGCCGAAATAGCTATATCAGGCTCATTCCAGCTGCACGTTGAGATTATGGCTCCATTTTTCCTGGCCCATCCAAGGAAATCCAGTACACCTGGCTTGATGGTCAGAGTCTCGCCATTCCTGTCTCGGATTGTGAATTTGGAGACTCTTTCAAAGGGGAGTGCGGTGCTTGAAACATTCAAATGATCCCAAAATGTGCCATCCAGGTCTACAAATAAGAGCCACTTCATATTATGATATCATCTGTACTAACTAAAGTATTGTTTGTCCACTGGAAACCGTATCTGGCTCTGGACATTGCCTTATCAGTTTTATTGGGCAATCAAAGTTTGTCGGGCCAAAGAACTATTATTGCATTAGAGGATAGAAGTTATATAAATAGTGATACCATTAGGAGAAGAAGCATATGAGTTGGCAGGAAGCCGAAGTTAGGGAATTGA
>JAJZKX010000218.1 GCA_021850745.1 Thermoplasmata archaeon | reverse complement strand
TCTGAGGAAATCCTAAACAGGATATCAGGCTCTAAACACACCATAATGACCACCGGATCAGGGACTTCTGCAGTGGAATCCATGATTTACTCCTTCATCTCACCTGGTGAGAGGGTTGCTGCAGTGACCTTTGGTGAATTCGGCAACAGGGCAATAGACAGCCTCCAGAGAAGAGGCGCCATAATCCATGTGATGAAGAAAGGCGAAAATGGCACCATAGGGAATGGGGAAATAGAGGATTTTGTAAACCGTTACCCTGGCACAAAGACGATTTTTTTGATCCACAACGAGACGGGAAATGGAACAGCCATAAGGAACCTCAAGGAAGTTGCGCAGGAAGCAAATGGCCTTGGCGTCAAGGTACTGGTGGATTCTGTCTCCGGATTCGGGGCAAGTGAAATTTATACTGACAAATGGGGAATCCATGCCTTTGCCAGCTGCAGCCAGAAGGGCCTTGCATCTGTTCCAGGCATTGGGATAGTTTGCATCGGGGAGGAAGGTGAAAGCCGAATGGTAAAGGTACACGACCTTCCCATCTACATTGACCTTAGAACCTCACTGGAATACCTGGGGAAGAGTGAGACACCCTTCACTCCTTCCACAGGAAGCTTCAATGCCCTCCATGTTGCATTGAAAATCCTTGAGAAAGAAGGTTTGGAAAATCGCTGGAAAAGGCATGCAGATGCCGCTTCTTTCATGAGAAACTTCATGAAAAAGAATGGTTTCTCCGTGGTCGGAGAAGAGGGCAACTACTCTGACACAGTTGTGGCAGTGGAACCCAATATGCCAGTTGATGACCTGCTAAAGAAACTAGCAGAGAAAGATATAGTAATATCAAAGGGCATTGGAAAGGACAGCACCAGGTTTGTGAGGATTGGAAACATGGGCATAGTGGACGATATCAAGGTAGCAGCATTCCTGAACGCATTTTCCCAGATAAGTGGCCTTAGTGTTAAAGTAAAGCCAGGAGATCTTCCAAAAACAACCGCAATTGACAGTCAAATATTTGAAGTGGACCTCTGATCCGCTGGCTGCCAATAACTCAGTCATCATTTTTCATGAGTTTGTAGTATACTACGCCACTCACGGCCTGGAGTATTCCGCCCAGAATCACGGGAAAAGGAAGGTCAATGTCCATGAGGTACCCAGATAGCCCCGAGAATCCCTGAGAAATTCTTACAGAAACCCCCTGAAGGCTAGTACCAGCACCAAAATCCCCTTCCTGGAGCCCACTCACATTGACCGCGTTTCTGCTGGGCATCCCGAATCCTGCAAGAAGGGATCTGCCGGAATAAAGGAGGATCGCGATGATTACAAACGGGGAAATTGCCATGAGCACCAGCAATCCTCCCTGGATAACCCTGGTAACCCATGCAACTTTCAGGGTCGATTTGCCGTCTGCGGAGATACTGATCCTTGAAGCAAGAAAACCCCCTATTGCAGTGGCTGCGTAGGACCCCAGGAAGGCGAGTGCGACCTGGGATTCAGTGAGGCCAAACCTCAATGCATACCAGGCTGGAAGAAGCACAATGGCCAGTCCTATTCCCGATCCATTGATTCCGTTTGCAATTGAGACTTTGAGTACATACTTGCCACTGGCCTTCTTCATTACCCTCTCCTCCTTCTTGCTGACCGGCTTTTCCCTGATAAAGAAGAGGGAAACTAGAGAAGCCAGGACCAGCACCAGGCTGATCCCGTATAAGACCCTGAAGGAATCCACTGAACCATAAAATGGTGTGAGAAAATCGTATGAATAGAGAATGAGGCTCCCTAAGATTGAAAAGATGGAGGCCACTGAGGTGATTAATGCCATCTTCCTGACCCTGCTTGAGCTTTCAGGCCAGTTTGTCGCTATATATGCATTCATACCCGGGGACATGGCCCCGCGCATTGCTCCTGCTGAGCCGGTTGTGCCTGAAATGATGATCCCTGCAAGGATCACATAGATGCTGGTGCTGAAGGTAAGGGCTGCCGTGATGAATATTGCAGGGATCTCGCCCATCATCAGGGCCTTCCTGAAGCCAATCCTGTCGCCAAGCATTCCTATACCCAGCGAGATGAGAACGGTTGTGATGGATACGAACAGGTAGATTATGCCTATTGATATTATGTCAAAGTTCAGTTTGAGGAGATAAAGGGGCGTCGAGAGCGTGACAAATATGAGGGCAGCGCTCCTAAGAGCCCTGGAAAGCAGAAGGAACTTGAACCTCTCCTCCACCCTTGTCCCATCATTGTCAACTGCCATCAGCGCAACGTATGGGAATCTGTTATGCGTACCTAAAAATATGGTTTGTTTACTCCCCATAAGATATTTTATGGGTTTAAATTCCAAATTACCGAATAAACCGAAGAAAGCCAAGAGACAAATTGACCAATAACCCCCATGAAATCAGTAAATCTTGCGGCTATGGATCAGGGGTCTGATAATTAATATATACGTGATATGTTCTTTCGTGTCATGGTATCAACCGACAGACAGTTACACAAAGGTGCAGTGGGTTACCTGGAACTTATTTTCCAGTCCATTTCATTCACTGCCCCTGCAATAGCTGTAACAGCCACCATGACTGGTGCAGCTGCGTTTGCCTATGGGGCTCTCCCACTGACATACGTGCTTGCACTGCTTGGTGTTCTCAGTGCTGGTTTCGTGGTATATGCCTTTTCGAAAAAAGTCGCCTCTAGCGGAGGATACTACAGGTATATCGAGAGGGGCTTTGGTCCGAGAATGGGAGGATTTGGAGGGTGGGTATACATGCTCTATACCGTAATCGGGGCAACTCCATTCATATACTTTGAGACGGCTCTCGCGGCCCAGTACGGGCTTGGAATTTTAGGCATTAACGTTCCTTCGTGGTCTTGGTACCCCATTGGAATTGTAGTTGCTCTGGCAGCCCTGGGACTCGCTTACTCAGGTATAAAGAACTCACTGAGGTACAGCGTTTATACTGGAGCAATCGAAATGGTGCTTCTCCTTGTTGTTGCATTCCTAATACTATCAAAGTCAAACAATCCTCTTGATTTCGCAGTGTTCACGCCAAAGTATTCACCAACTGGCTGGCAGGGCGTTGCACTGGGACTCGTGTTCTCGTTCACATCACTTGCAGGCTGGGGGTCAATGACTTTCCTGGGATCTGAGGCCAGATCCGCTCATGTCAACATAAGAAGGGGAGTTATCGTAACCATACTGGTCCTTGGGCTGTTCTTCCTCTTCATGAGCTATGCCATGACCATAGGATGGGGCCCGGCAAACATGTCAAGCTACTCAGGCAACTTCCTTCCCGGTCTAATTCTTGCACTTAGAGATGGAGGCATGGTCATTGCGGCCGTTATGTTCCTGTTCATTGTTAACAGCGGTTTTGTAGATACGCTTGCCATCATAAACGCTGGCTCAAGGGATATGTACACAATGGCAAAGGACGGCATGCTTATTGACAAACTCTCTGAGACACATCCGAAGCACAAGAGCCCACACA
>JAJZKX010000217.1 GCA_021850745.1 Thermoplasmata archaeon | reverse complement strand
TATTCACTCCTGAAGGCACAAGATTTCCCGGAGATCCCAGGTATGCCCTTGAGAGAGTGCTCGAAAAACTCCACAAGAAGGACATGGATTTTTTTGTGGGGCCCGAGTTTGAATTCTTTGTTTTCAAGAGAGACAGCCAGGGTAACCCAACCGCAATCCCCAGTGACTATGGTGGATATTTCGACAACACACCTATCGATGCGGCAAATGAGATCAGGCAGGACATCCTGAGATCAATGTACAATCTGGGCTATCAGCCTGAGGCTGCTCACCATGAAGTGGCATACGGACAGCATGAGATAGATCTCAGATACGGCCAGGCACTTGTAATGGCAGACAGGGTTGCAATGCTCAAAAGCATCATAAAGAATGTAGCACAGAACCATGGAATGTATGCCACGTTCATGCCAAAGCCAATCAACGGGGTCAATGGATCAGGCATGCATGTTCACCAGAGCATAATGTCAACAGGTGAGAAGGAGAACCTCTTCTATGATGCAGGCACAAAATATGGCCTCAGCGATCTTGGAATGCACTACCTTGGAGGTATACTCAAGAACGTGAATCAGGCGTCTGCTGTGCTTGCTTCGTGGGTAAACTCATACAAGAGGCTCATCCCTGGCTACGAAGCCCCGGTTTATATTTCATGGGCAAACAAGAACAGATCGGCACTTGTCAGGGTGCCTGCAGGAAACGGAATGAGGAAGAGAATGGAACTCAGATGCCCAGATTCTGCTGGAAACCCGTATCTGCAGTTTGCCGTGATCCTTGGATGCGGCCTTGACGGCATTGAGCACAACTTGAAGCCCCCTGAGCCAGTGGAAAAAGACATATTTCACATGACCGCAGAGGAGCGCGTCAAGCATGGCATACAGTCCATGCCTGAGAGCCTTGGGGAAGCTCTGCACCACTTCCGTAACAGCAAACTAATGAAGGATATCCTCGGGGATCATATCTTTGAGAATTTCATAACCGTGAAGCAGCGGGAGTGGGACGCCTTCAGGTCCTATGTCACAAAATGGGAAGTGGACAGGTATCTGCCGATTCTCTGACCTCTCACTCAGAGAATCCCCTGTTCTTTTCCCTTCTTCTTTCAGCTAATCTTGCGTATGAGTTCAGCCCTATCATCACTATTCCCACTATCAGGAGAATGAAGCCGAATATTGCCCCTATGAGATAGAAATAGCCAATATTCGTAATTGTCACATCCAGTACAGCTGGCGTGTGGGCATTGTTGGTTATGACAAGCGTCCAGTTGCCGGATGAATCAGCCACAAATACCTTTGATCCCTGATTTATGTTAATAATTGAAAGAGCTGCACTGTGAACGCCACTGGGAGAAAGCATGTATGCTGTAACATTGATGCCTGTGCCGTTGTGCGAGGCTATTATGTATTCAAGATCATTTCCAGCCTGCACGCCGTCCTCATGAATGGAAACTGAGGATGCCGAACCCGGCAGAACTGATACATTACGGTGAGTGGAAACGTTGCTCTCAATAGAATAGACGGAATATGAGAAGAGTATGACAGAAACTATGAGTACTATTGCGGCAATTCTCACTATCCTTTTCCTTACGGGCCTGAACATTGCTTATCCTTCCCTGACCTGGAGCTCCTGTGATTGCTGGAAGCTGAGGCTGCCGATATTCATCACAGCCATGACCTCTTCCCTGTATCTTTCCAGTATGGTCTTATCTCCAAATATGGTCAGTGAATCAATGTGACTGGCCATTGATAGCTTTTTCGATGTCTTGAATGATCGGACAGCTGACAGGACCTGCAGAAGGTATCCAAACTCAGCCGCACCGCTCTTCTCCGACACATTTCCGGAAGGAAGCGGCCATTTTTCCAGATGAACACTCTTTTCCGGGCCAAGGTTAAGCGAATGATAAACTTCCTCAGTGATGAATGGCATTATGGGAGCGTACATTTTCATTATCTGGAGCAGGACGTACCTGAGGATTCTCCCGAACTCCTCCCGTGTATCGTTACCAATATCCTGGGACCTGTTCAGAATGCCTTTTGCTATCTCAAGGTAGTTGTCACAGTATATGTTCCAGAAGAAATTGTCTATTTCAGACCTTGCCCTGGAAAACTGGTAGCTGTCCATCAGATCTGTGACCTTCACCACAAGATCGTTGAGCCCGGAAATGATCCCTGTGTTTATTGGATGTTTAGCTTCTGGTACTGCAGGAGTTGCGGCACCTTCAGAAAGCATTGCAACCAGCTTTGAGGCGTTGAATATCTTTATCACGGTCCTTTTGCCCCTGACAAAATCCTGCTCCCGCACCTTTATATCCTCTCCAGGCAGGGCCGTGGATGCCCAGTACCTTACCGCATCTGCACCGTATTGATTCACAAGGTCCGCCGGTTCGATTATGTTCCCCCGGCTCTTGCTCATCTTCTGGCCCTGCGGATCATATACATTTCCGCTGATGAGTATGCTCTTCCATGGTGATATGCCGTCGTGTATGAATGACCTGACAATTGTTGTAAAGGCCCAGGTTGAAATTATATCATGACCCTGGAACCTTACATCCATGGGGTAAAGACTGGGAAAGAGACCTTCAGGTATGAGAGCAAGCCTGGGACTTAGAGACGATGTGGCCCAGGTGTCCATCACGTCAGTTTCCGGATCAAGATCTGAGGAGCCGCATTTCGGGCAGGCAACCTTTCCGGAATAGGTCCTGGGATCAACGGGAATAACCTCCTTGGTGGCATATACTGTTTCGCCACATTTCCTGCAGTACCAGACAGGGAAAGGCACTCCCAGGAACCTCTGCCTTGAAATGCCCCAGTCCCACTTCAGACCGTCTATCCAGTTGTCGATCCTGACCCTCATGTGGATTGGTATCCACTGGGCTGAATGTGCCGAGGATTTCAGGTCTTCCCTTATGTCAAGCACCTTCACGTACCACTGCTTGCTGATCCCGAATTCCACCGGCGTGTCACAGCGCTCATGCGCATTGACTGAATGCTTGACCCGCTCTATTTTTTCAACGACTTTCAGGTGCTCCAGTTTTTTCGTTAAGGATTTGATATAGTCCATCTTGTTGTTTAGCACTTTTTCAGGATAGTTGTAAAGCGACAGCAGCTTTATGTAAACACTGAATGCTTCCGCTATGAGCGAATTCTGTTTCTTCACTTTGAAATTCTGGATCATCTTGTCTATATCCTTTTCAGCCGCCGCAAGATCCTTTGTGGCAAGATCATAGGACATGAATGTCTGGTACACGAGCCCCAGTCCGTTTGTATCAAAATTCCTCCTGAAATATTCAAAGGCCTTTTCTTCTTGGCGTGAAGGCAGTGGTCGCCACCGGTTACGAGAGAATCCACAGGAGCAACCTGGTTGGAATGGGTATTGTTCCTATGCAGTTCAGGCAGGGAGAGACCTATGCCAGCCTTAAGGTGGACTTCAGCAAGCCCATGGATGTCCTCTTTGACCAGGGAATCAAGCCGCTTGGAAAGGCCA
>JAJZKX010000216.1 GCA_021850745.1 Thermoplasmata archaeon | reverse complement strand
GATACATCCTGAGCAGGAACTTGGGCTCCTGGAATTCAAGAGATATGTGAGCACTCCGGTTGCTCTCGGTGAGAGGCTCCTGAACAAGACTGATTTTGCCAGGTACATTTCACAGGGAATGGTGGACATCATCCAGCCGGACCTTACAAATTCACTTGGAATATTTGAGGCAAAGAAGACCGCATCAATAGCAGAAACGTTCGGTGTTCCGGTTGCATTCCACAACGCATTTGGACCAATACAGACAGCCGCTACCCTTAACGTGGACTACACACTTCCGAACTTCCTCATCCAGGAGAGCTTTGAAGGCTTCTGGCCTGACTGGAAGAAAAACCTGCTCAAGACCGGCTATAAGCTTGACAAAGGATACTTCACCCTGCCAGGCAAACCTGGACTTGGTGTTGAGGTAAGCGAAAAGATACTGGAAACAAATGTCGTTGACGGAATGGAGCCATTTGAGGCCGGCGAACCACCATGGGTTGTGTCCGGAACCTTCAAAGACCATAAAAAATGATCTTCTAACCCAGGTTTCGCATGGAACTCCCACTTAGAGGTTGCTGTCGGAGTTTCCATGTGCCATATTTCCCCTGGCCCGGGAGTCGGTCAGCCCCTTCTGGTGGACTGCCTGGCTTTACTGATGGATCATGCATGAAACTGTATGCGATTTTATCCATTTCTCCATAATTTTCCAGAATATCTTGCAATGTATTGGAATATGTTATAAACGGCTTCGCCAGTCTCAGTTCCCTTTCTCGCGAAATGGGGATTCCCGCTCGCAAAGGTTAAAAACTACAAAGTTCTTGAAGTGGCAGTATGGATAAACCCGAAGATGGGGAAACCCTGAAAGCTGCCCGGGAGGTTATAGCTGATCTTGACAGACAGATCAACCGTGCAGTACTGGAAAGGAAGAGGCTTGAATCTCTTATGGCCGCCATGAACATCGACAGTGAAGTAAATCCCCCCATTCCACAACATCAGGATATTTCTCTGCCGGCTACAGGAATCCCTGGAAAAATTTCATCCGGAATATCCAAGCTTGATGATCTGCTCAACGGAGGGATCGATATTCCTTCGAACATTGTTTTAAAAGGCCCGCCTTTTTCCGGGAAGGAGGTTCTGGCGAGAAATTTCATAGCGAGATCCCTGAGTGAAAACATACCTGTAATAGCGGTTTCCCTGGACAGAGATGTTGGAAAAATCAAGAGCGACGTTATGAAGATTCTTGGTGGAACAGAGGATCCTGAAGAGAATGGACTGCTGAAATTCATAGATGCATATTCAAAGACTGTCCAGCTCCAGAGTCCTTCAAAACATGCAGTTGTATCCGATGGAGTTGCAAACTACAGCCTGTTCATAAAGACGCTTGATGCTGCAGCAGCGGATATGATTGAAAGCCATGGAAACTACAGATTCATATTCTTCACGTTAACGGGAATGATATCCCAGATTGATCCAAAATTCTTCATAAAGACCCTGCAGCACATAACACAGAAGAGAAGAAGCGAACATGTTGTCTCGATTTACCTTATGGATCAGGGCATTTTTGATGAGAGCGTTTATGAGAGCGCCAATTATGTGATGGACGGGGAGATAGAGTTCAGGGTTGATTTCTCGAAGAATTACCTCAGGGTAAGGGGCATGGGAAATGTCAAGTCCAGGGACTGGATCGAGATAATGTTTCATGGGAACTCCTTTGATCTCGGTTCTTTTGATCTGAAGAGGGTACATTGAATTCCTTAAGTTTTAATATTTTATTGTTATTGTTGAATGATAAAAATGGCGAGAATTGTATTGCATGAAAGGAACAGGCCCTATGTTGTAAAGGCAGGAGACCAGGAACTGCATATGTGTGCATGCGGACTGTCAGGAAACAAGCCATACTGTGACGGTACCCATAAAAGAACACTTGATGAGGAAGAGAACACAACCTACATGTACGATAAGGCTGGAAGGACAAAGCTGGAAACGTTCTATCCCAAACAGTAATCCATCCAAATTTTTTTATTTGATCTGATTGAAATTTTAATATAGCTTCTGCATTATCAGGACCATATGACAACCTCTGTCAGGTGGATGAGACTTCTCCCTTACTGGTTCCTTCTTTTCACCATAGGTTTTGGATGGTTCATACTTTCCCCGCTCTTAGGGAGCATAATAACAGCATTTCATTCTTCACTTGCGCCAGTGGTGCTACTGATCTCGCTTTATGGCTATACCATGGTTGCACTGGGCCTTCTTGCAGGTTGGCTTTCAGCAAGGTTTACGGTAAGATCCGCACTTTTTGTGGCTGCAGCCCTTTCTGTTATCGGGCTTGTGGGAAGGGCTCTCTCCCCTGATTATTCCATCCTCTTTATTACGCAGACCATAGCTGCAGTTGCCTATCCCATGGCAGTGGCACCTGTTGGCAGCATATCAGAATCAATATCAAGGGAAAGGGCACATACAATTACGGGCATCAGCATTGGAGTCCTGTTCCTGGGAATGGCAGTGGGATCGTTTTCCGGTGGTGCCCTGCTCAGCACAATAAAACTGTCAGGTTCGTTCTGGCTCACGGCCATACTGGCAATAATTGCTCTGGTGGTAATAATACCTGGAACCAGGGGTTACCCTGTGGACTACAAAGGGAGAAGCCTCAGGGGCGTGTTCAAGGCAGGCGTTGTTAAAAACTGGTATGTCGGCCTGGTTATTGCATCAGTTTCAGTTATGTTTGGGGGAATAGCTGCAGAAGTACTCGCAACACACAGTGCATATGTTACAACTTCGGCCTACTATGGCGGGCTTCTGGGGGGTCTGACATTCCTTGGATCTGCGCTGGGCGCCATAATACTTCCTCCCATGTTTGAGAGGTACAGATTCCTGAAGAAAGGGATAATAATCACCTCTTTCCTTGCATTTGTGTCTGTGTTTTCACTTTCCTATTTCCTCTCATTCCTGCCAATATTGTGGATACTCCTGATCTCTTTCTTCTTCTTCGGGTTCTTTGGAAACGCATATTGGTCAATGGCAATGACATCCACCACTAACTATGTTGATGATCCTGCAAAGGCTGGATTTTCAACCTCAATGTTCAGTGTTGCCACCAATGTAGGCGTGGCCCTGATACCGGTATTTGTGGGCCCCCTTTTCATTACCATAGCGCCGTATGCAGTTGCACTGGTTGTTTCCCTGGAATTTGTGGGATTCCTTTTATCTCCTGCCCTTAAACTTAAACCTCCGGCTGAACCTGTTTCAGCCTGAGGAATGTTTTTTTAGTGGTAAGACATTTTCTCATAACCTCTGTGATGAAATCAGCCTAAACTGAACTGTGATGATAGACGGGCAGACTGAGAGGATTGATTTTAGCGCTGCTATGGGTTAACCTTTTTATTGGACAAATGATATCAGATGGCTATGGGGCTGTGGGGTAGCTTGGTATCCTACGGGCTTTGGGAGCCTGAGACTCCGGTCCAAATCCGGGCAGCCCCATTTGATCTAGGGGGATATAGATAACAT
>JAJZKX010000215.1 GCA_021850745.1 Thermoplasmata archaeon | reverse complement strand
AAAGGCAGGCGCTAGAGACATCATACACGACTGAAATTCTCTTTATTCTTAAAATTCCCTTATTCTTTACTTTTCATTTACTTGATTCAGCAACGGTTAAGCAATTCCCGATCTGATGCACAATGTAGCTTCTAGAATAAAGATTGACCCAGTTTACCCTTTACATTCCTCCAAAAATAGTTCGTTCTGCAAAAGAATAAATTGCCTGTGGTTTAATAGATGGCATCGGTGAATGAGTATCATGGCAACCGAAATGGGCACTCCGGAACGCAACTTATGAAATAAAGTCTGGCACGAAGTAATCAGAATAGTTTTTTAATACTTTTCAACTTATGAATCTCCATGGAAACTGTATCAAAAACTAATGAGGCTCAATTGAAGCCCATGTCTGTTTATCCTGGTGCTTTAGTTGGATGGATAATGGATTCCTTTGACCTCAGCATGATGTTCTTGCTGGTTCCGGTGCTTGCGGATATTTTCTTCCCTGCCAACTATGGGCTTGCAATTATAGGTACTTGGAGCATTTACACCACTACCTTCATTTTCAGGCCTGTTGGAGGAGTCATATTTGGGAGGCTTGGTGATCGAATTGGCAGGAAGAATTCCATGGTCATAACACTGTTTGGCCTTGGAATTATAATATTTGCGACCGGATTCCTACCGACCTATGCTGCCATTGGAGTTGCTGCCCCAGTCATACTGTTTGTTTTCAGGATAATAACTGGAATTTTCGGTGGAGGGGAATATGGAAACAGCGCCTCTATCCTCACCGAATCAGTTGCCAGCAAAAAGAGAGGAGTATGGGGCGCAGCCATCCAGAGCGGTTACCCCATTGGTTATACTCTTGCTGCATTATTCTTCCTCGCACTGCACTACATGTTCCCCGGTGCCCAGTTTGGCGCAACCGGATGGAGATGGATGTTCTGGATTGGGATAATACCGGTAATCATTGGTCTCGTGGTGAGATACAGGATGCCTGAGTCCGCCCTCTGGTCAAAGCTGAGCAAGAGCGCAGAACTTAGCAAGACACCCTTCAGGGAACTCATCAGCGACAGGAAAAACCTTGTTGGGGCACTGACAGGAATGCTTGCAATGACCGGCATTGCATGGGTCTATGGCCTCACTTTGGGATTTTACCCAACTGCCCTCCAGTACAAGGGTTTCATGGCTTTCCCTGATTTCCTGTATGTAGTTGTAGCTGCTATCCTGTTTTCACTTGTTGGATATATGACCTCTGGACTGGTAAGTGACAGGATCGGAAGGAAAAGGATGATCTATATATACTCAATCACAGCCATTATCTTTGCAATTCCACTTACATATGCAATATTCACTAGAGCCCTTGGCCCTGTTGGAGTTGGGGTTTTTGCTGCGGTGTTGGCCTTCCTTACTACTGGGATTTATGGGGTTATTCCAGCATTCCTCAGTGAGAAGTTCCCAACAAGAATCAGGAGCACCGGAGTCGGGCTTGGGTTCAATGGCGGTTTCATAATTGGAAACTGGAGCACTGTTTTCCTTCTTCTGATTGTGGCAATCGGTGCTGCCAACTTTTATGTTTATCTTGGGATATTCATAATAATAGGTGAACTTTTCATCCTGGTTTCAGCCCTTCTTTCCAAGGAAACAAAGGGAAAGGATCTCAATTTCTGAGATCTTTCCATTTTTTTAATATTAAAAACCCAAATTTTCTTATTCTTCTCGGGTTGCGCCATTATAGATCCAACAGCATGTCAAGCCCTCTTGTTAAGCCCACAAGATCCTGAACCTTCCTGACTGCCAGAAAAGTTCCCTCGATATATGGCCCTGCACCGCTTCCTCCATCATATTTAAGGACCAGCCTTTCATCGGGCTTTCCAAAGGAAACCTCAGACCCTATTATGTGCCCCGGAAGCCTTATTGAATGGACCTGGTTGCCGTTGAGTGTTGCTCCTCTGCTTTCCTTTGGCCCGATTATCCGATCAGGAGCGACATCGAAATAGGGCTTGCCTACCTTTGAAAGCCTGTATGCCAGTTCCCTCGCAGTTCCGCTGGGTGCATCAGGCTTTTCCCCGGATGCATAATCGATAATTTCCCAGCTTGGCATGTACCTTGCAGCAACTGTAGCGAAATGCAGAAGCAATGCCGCAGACAATGCAAAATTTCCCGCAGCTACCACACCAACTTTATTTTTCCTTGCGGCTGCATCTATCTCCTCGTAATCAGAATCTGTAAGCCCTGAACTGCCCACAACGCAGTGGACACCGTGCCTTATTGCAGTTAGAATATTTGATTTCACTGCATCAGCAGAAGTGTAATCGATCATCACATCAGTCTGAATTCTGAGTGCCTCCTCTATAGAACCTGATATCATGAGGTTGTGGCCTTTTCTTCCTGTTATTTCTGAAAGGCTTTTGCCGGCATATGATCTGGACACTGCCCCTACAAGTTCCATATCTTGGGAGTCAGTTATAACGGGGGCCATAGCCTTGCCCACCCAGCCAGAAACCCCTGACATGCATACTTTAATCCTGTTCATGGGATCTCTCCATGCTGGTATAAATGAATAGGTTTTTCCCACACGTGTTTCACAATTGTTTACCAAAGCCATTTTTCTAACACGTTTTAAGCTTTATTCAAATACAGGGTATTTGTTTAACATGTATGATAATTGACGACACTCTCAGAGAGGGGTTGCAGACTCCTGGAATGTCCTATACAGTAGATGAGAAAATCAAACTTTCAAGGTTAATAGCTGATTCTGGAATTAAACGGGCACTTGTTTCCTATCCCTCTGCACACTGGTCGGAATCTGAAGTGACAAAGAGGATATGTTCAGATGGCATCTTTGATGAAACTTTTGGGCTGGGCAGAACTGTCAGAAGCGATGTTGATGCAATTGCAGAAACCGGTGCAAACATATCTTTGCACCTCCCATTCCAGTTTGACGACACCGGGCCCATTTTAGATGCAGTAAAATATGCATCGAAAAAGGGCAGGTTGCTAGAAGTGAGTGTAGTGAATATTGCAAAGTACAGGACTGATGACCTGATGAAACTGGGGAAGATGATGGAAGCTGCAGGAGCTGATGTTGTTCAGTTTCCGGATACCACAGGGCAGGCGTCCCCAAAGCTCCTTGGCGCCGTTATAAGGGAGGCCAGAAAAACCCTGAAATGCCAGATATCTGTGCATTGCCACAATGATTTGGGAGGTGCCCTTTCCAATGCCTTAGAAGGTTTGCACTCAGGGGCTGACTTTGTAGATACATGCATTTATGGCCTTGGAGAAAGAAATGGAATATCTGATACTGCCAGTATAGGGCGCTTAATGGAGCTGGAAGGCATCCACACCGAACTTAACTATGAAAAGCTGTCCAAAGCTTATGAGGAGGTTCTTAATTTGATCCTAAAGAAGATTGGCCCAGGGCTCTTTATAGATAATTTCCCAGTCCATGGGAAAAACACATTAGTGCATACTGCCGGTACTCATGCTGCCTCATCAGGGGTTTTCCAAGGAGCAAAGTATTCAGTAAATGTGTATACAGGGCGT
>JAJZKX010000214.1 GCA_021850745.1 Thermoplasmata archaeon | reverse complement strand
ACTATGAAAAATAAAGTTGGTGTGGTAGCAGCAGGAAATTTTGCATTGTCTGCGGCATTGCTTCTGCATTTCGCTACAGTTGCTGCAAGGTACATGCCAAGCTGGGAAATTATCGATTATGCATCCGGGGAAAAACCTGATGCACCCAGCGGAACTGCGAGGGAACTGGCATACAGGCTTTCAAAGGTAGGCAAGCCCCATTTCGACGTCGCTCCTGATCGGATAATCGGGCCAAGGGAAAGCAGGGGAGCAACACTCAACGGCAACCAGGTCCATTCAATAAGGCTTCCGGGGCACATAATCGGGTCTGAGGTTTCCTTTGGAAAACCCGATGAAAGGCTGGTCCTTAAATATGATGGAGGAAGCGGTGCAGGACCATATATCGAGGGAACTTTTCTGGCAGTCAGGAAAGTTCAGGATCTTGTGGGCTTAACAAGAGGGCTTGACATGCTTTTGGATCTTTAATGGCGCAACCCAAGAAGAAAAAGAAAATTTGGGATTTTAATATTTAAAAAAAAGGAAGGATCTCAGAAATTGAGATCCTTTCCCTTTGTTTCCTTGGAAAGAAGGGCTGAAGCCAGGATGAACAGTTCACCTATTATTATGAATATTCCAAGATAAACATAAAAGTTGGCAGCACCGATTGCCACAATCAGAAGAAGGAAGACAGTGCTCCAGTTTCCAATTATGAAACCGCCATTAAACCCAAGCCCGACTCCGGTGCTCCTGATTCTTGTTGGGAACTTCTCACTGAGGAATGCTGGTGGTGAGGAAGGCCAACATTGCAGCAAAAACCCCAACTCCAAGAGGCCTGAAAATGAAGGTGGTGGTGTAAATGCTCCAAGCCCTATAATTGCAAGCCCATAGTTGGCAGGGAAGAAAATATCCGTAAGCACCGGAACCAGCAAGAACATCATGCTGAGGTCAAAGGAATCCATTATCCATCCAACTAAAGCACCAGGTTAAACAGACATAGGCTTCAATTGAGCCTCATTAGTTTTTGATACAGTTTCCATGGAGATTCATTAGTTGAAAAGTATTAAAAAACTATTCTGATTACTTCGTGCCAGACTTTATTTCATAAGTTGCGTTCCGGAGTGCCCATTTTGGTTGCCATGACACTCATTCACCGATGCTATCTATTAAACCACAGGCGATTTATTATTTTGTTGAACGGACTATTTTTAGGGGAATGTAAAGGGCCCACTGGGTCAACCTTTATTCTAAAAGCTACATTGTGCACCATATCGGGAATTGCTTAACCGTTGCTGAATCAAGTAAATGAAAAGTAAAGAATAAGGGAATTTTAAGAATAAAGAGAATTTCAGTCGTGTATGATGTCTCTAGCGCCTGCCTTTGCCTTTGACCAAGTCTCAGCTGAAAGGGCCAGGCCCAATATGAGAACAACATTTGCTATGACAAGGTTCAAAAACCATCCATTAAGAAGGCCAAGAGAACTTCTGCTCAGGAGAATGAACGTCGGAGCAAATCCTCCAATAATGGCGCCTGCGTTGTAGGTGAACCCCACGCCGGTCGACCTGTACCTCTTGCTGAACTTCTCCGCAAGGAAGGAAGGCAGCGTGGAGAAAATCATCGCCTCAAGGAAAGCCTGGATGCTGAAAACAACATAGAGTGTGGTAACATCTGTGGATACCCCATAGAATGTGAGGGGATACAGCGAGACGATGAATATTGCGGAGAATATCATCATGGCGAGCCTTCTGCCCGGTATCCTGGTTGATATGAACCCTCCGAGCCAAACGCCTATGAGGGATACTAAGTTTGCCACCACCAGAATAAGTCCGCTGTCAACAAGAGGGATATTGTTGATTCCGGTACCCATGAGTATGGGGTAGAAGCTGAAAGTTCCAGAGTTGATGTAGAGAAGCCCAGTGGTTATAAATATAGCAAAAATCATCGGGAGGGGTTCTTCCTTAATCATCTTGAATATCGGCGTGCGCTCAATCTCCCTTTTCTCTACCATTTCTTTGAAAACAGGAGTCTCCCTTGCTCCCAGCCTGGATACAAGGGCTATAATTCCGGGAATTAGGGTCGTATAAAACATGATTCTCCAGGCGAAACTAGTTATCTGCGCGGTTGTGTAATAGCTTCCAATTATTGCAGCAACTCCTGCCGCAACAAAGAAGCCTGTTCCAAAGCCGCTCTGAACGAATGCCCCTATGACCCCCCTCTTCTCTGCGGGCACCGTTTCAGCATAGAGTGCTGTGCCTCCGCCATATTCTGCCCCGCCAAAGAGGCCGATTATGAAAAGAAGCATATAAAGGAGTCCGAAGGCAATGTATCCTGCTGTAGTATAGGTTGGAAGAAAACCGATTGCGAAGCTGAATACGGAGAAGCCTACGACGGTAACCATAAGCATATTCCTGCGGCCGATCTTGTCCCCAAGGAAGTTGCCGAACACGAGGGAACCGATGGATCTCGCAATGGAACCAACTGCAAGCCCAAGGACAACCGCAATAAGCGAACCTGTAAATGAGGATGGGAAGAAGACAACGGCCAGATAGCTTGCCATCAAGAGGTAAGCTATCGACACGTACCCGTCCATTAGCCATCCTGACCAGGCTGCTATAACGTTCGTCCATTGCTGGCCATCAAGGCCATAAAACTTCATCGCACTTATATAATGAGTTTGTTAAAGTTTTTACGTTCCCCCGGCATCTTTGTGAAATTAGAAAAATTTTTTTGATTACAGTTTAAGGTTCAGGTAAAAATCTTCTGCCGTGAATCTACACAGGATCATGATGAAGAGAAGGCTGCTTGTTATCATCGTATGGGCGGTTGTATTCCTTGCAGCAACGCCGGCGCTGATGAACTATTCCCATTTCATTTCATATTCTAATTCAACCACAACGAACCCAAATGCCGAGTCCCAGATCGCCAGCAGCATTCTTTCAAATTCGAGTAAACAGAATTCCACGCTATTTCTGGTGGTCCAGGAAAATCCATTCTCCACCAAGGGCTTAGCCAACAGGACACTTGAATTCCAGTCAGCTTTGAGGAACGGCCCAATCTCCAATTTTTCCAGTTCCAGCTCCCCGTATTCCTCATATGCTGATTTCCTCAATACTGCCCTGTCAGGCAGGGCGAGCGATCTTGTAAATGCATATGACAACCTAAGCATTGCAGCTGTGCAGATATTTTCTTTTCCCAAGGCTTTCCTTGGCAACTGGTCTGCCCTTTCATTCAATTCCAGCCTCATTTATGATGCGGCAGCAAATGCCGGGCTAAACATTTCAAATGCCTATGGTTCGGCATTCATCAGCGCAGTTAATTTAACCGTGGCCTCTTCATATGCCCCAAATACGACGGTTGCAAACGCCTCTGAAGTAGTGAACCAGTCTATATCCAGGTCATATCCTACTATAACTGGAAATTTCTATTACCTGCTGCTTGCCCACGAGTATCTCGGCTTATACAACTACACCACTGGAGTGAAACAAGCCCTTTCTGCCTATATTAGCAGCATTAGCGGATTTTCTCTGACAACAGATATGATAAACGCTACCCTTGTGGGCGGAGACATTGGGAT
>JAJZKX010000213.1 GCA_021850745.1 Thermoplasmata archaeon | reverse complement strand
AACCTCAGCCTTGCAGTGAAAGAAATCAGGGAATCAGGTGCAGCCACTGCCATTGTCTCAGGCGGAATTTACTGGCTTGCCCAGCGAATAGCGGATCAGGCTGCCTTTGACCAGATCTATGCCAACATGATACTAACCGATGATACAGGCCGCATTATTCCTGATGGAAATGTTATGGTTGAGCCAAGGCACAAGGATGATGTCATAACGGCCATACAGAAGAGGCTAGGAATATCCGAGGCAGAGACGGCAAGCGTTGGAGACACCACGCAGGACGCTGCCATGTTCAGGCACTCAGCCGTGTCCATAGCCTTCAATTCCATTGACGGGAGGCTGTCTGGAATGGCCTCACATTCTGCACACGGAAATGATCTGCTGGAAATAACCCGCATACTTGCCGGCGAACGGTGATGCTGCTGCCTGCCTCTGTGGATCAATGCCGGTTTCGGCACATTTCTATTTATATACAGTATCCATGACTAACGCGATGGAAAAGGTCGATGCTTCAGTCTCGCCAGAAAAGGTATCCAGCGGTGTGGCCTGCCTGGATGATCTCATGGGCGGAGGCCTTGAGCCAGAAATAATCACTGAACTCTTCGGCGAAGGCGGATCCGGGAAATCAAACCTTTGCATGCAGTTCTGCCTTGCAACCCTGAGGTCCGGCAGGTCAGTCATATACCTGGACAGCGAAGGCTTTTCCACTGAGCGGTTCAGGCAGATGAGCGGTGAGGATGATGGCATTACGAAAAATCTCTACCTTTACAGGCTTGGATCCCTTGAGGACCAGGATCTTGCAATAATGAGGCTGCCGAAAATAGCCGAAAAGATAAGGACTCCCGGCCTCATAGTCATTGATTCCTTCACTGAATTTTTCAGGCTTGAGAACCAGTCCGATCTCTCTGCAAGATCAGCAGGATTCCAGAAGCAGCTTTCCAACCTCTCCGCTGCGGCGCTAAAGCTCAAGGTTCCTGCGCTCATCACGAACCAGATCTACCAGGACCCTGATTCCGGAAGACTGAATCCCTTCGGAGGTTTCCTGGTTGACCACAACATGAAGGCAATATACAGGGTTGAGAAGTTTCCAAACGGCAAGAGGAGGATATCAGTGACAAAACACAGGTCCCTGCCGGAGGGCAGATCCTCTGAGTTCAGGATAACGGATTTCGGGCTTTCCTGCGAGGTGCAGTGAGTGGGCGTAGATATATCCGATATACTTGTTAAACACAGCACCAGCCTGAAGGATCAGGGCGGAATGAGGGTCAGTGTTGACGCATACAACATAATCTACCAGTTCCTCAGCAGCATACGGCAGCCTGATGGCACTCCGCTCATGGACAGGTCGGGCAACGTGACGTCACACCTTTCAGGGCTATTCTACCGTACAATAAATATGATAGAGGTTGGTATAAAACCTGCCTTTGTCTTTGATGGCAGGCCGTCTGTTCTGAAGAACAGGACGCTTGAGGCCAGGAAACTTGTCAGGGAGAAGAACCGGGAGGAGCTACGGGTCGCACTGGAGGAGGGGAACGAGGAAAGGGCAAGATCACTCAGCTCCAGGATAAATTACATCACTGCTGAGATTGTCAGCGAGTCCAAGGATCTGCTGAAATACATGGGTGTTCCGGTGGTTCAGGCACCATCCGAGGGAGAAGCACAGGCATCCGTGATGTGCAGGACAGCACTGGTGGATGGGGTTGTCTCTCAGGACTATGACTGCCTGCTCTTCGGTGCAAGGCGCGTATTCCGGAATCTCACGCAGATGGGAAAGCGTAAGCTTCCCGGCAAGAACATTTACGTCAATGTTACACCGGAATACATAGACCTGCAGGAAAACCTTGGGATCCTGGGCATCACCTGGGAGCAACTCATACAGGTAGGCATAATGGTTGGGACGGACTTCAATTCGGGGCTTCCAAGGACAGGTGCAAAGTCTGCCCTTAAACTGATCAAAAAGTACGGCACCATTCAGGAAACGCTTAAGGCTAGGAAAGAAGAAATCGAAAATCTTGATGAAATCATAGAACTGTTCATGAACCCCCCATATGCCGATCCGGGTGATATTTCCATGAGGCCTCCAGATGCTGAATCCCTGAAGCACTTCCTCTGCGACATTCATGATTTCTCGCCATCCCGGGTTGATCCCTATATCGAAACATTGCAGGCAGCCTACAGGAAGGAATCGCAGAAGAATCTCGATTCATTCTTCTGAAGAATGCAACTGTCAGCTGGAAGTTGGCATAGATCTGGTCAAAGGCAGCCTGATCCGCTATTCGCTGGGCAAGCCAGTAAATTCCGCCTGAGACAATGGCAGTGGCTGCACCTGATTCCCTGATTTCTTTCACTGCAAGGCTGAGGTTTTCCCGGAGAGGGATACTGTCCAGAATCTTCACAACATCTTCCCTTGTTATCCCGGGATGCCTTGAAATCCAAAGGTTAACGTCGCTGCGCAGAAAATCCATGTAACTGATGTTTCCCGTGCGGTAGAGCCTCAGGTTCTCCGAGTTATCCACCCCCATGGCACGATGAACATATTCCCAGCTGCTGGGGTGTGTGGTGAGGACACCATCCATGTCGAATACAACAAGCCTTATTCCGTGAAGATTCATCCCATCACTTCAATACGAACGGGAAAATGCCGCAATCTTTCCGTCCTTCCCGCAAACAACGCATTTCTCAGTTGTCTCACTGTCACGGTTGAAGCCAAGAGCCCCAAGCTCCAGTTTTCCCTCAATGACGTCACTGCATTCCTTTGATCCGCACCATCCTGCAAGAACAAGCCCCTGGGCATCTTTCATCTCATCAATGCTGCTGTACTTTCTCGATAATTTCCTGAAATGCTCGTCAGCCCTTGCCCTGAGATTTCCGGCCACCTCTTCAAGCAGTTCAGCCACAGAACGGGAAATATCACCTCTATCAATCTGCCTTCTCCTGCCGCCGGTTCTGACGGAAACTGTGACACGGTTTCCAGATACTTCCTTCTCGCCAATTTCCAGTCTCAGGGGAACTCCCTTCATCTCCCACTCATTGTACTTGAACCCGGGGGTATAGTTGTCCCTTGTGTCAAGGGATGCCCTTACGCCTGCAGCTTTCAGTTCATCAAGTATTGCCTGTGCGTAAGGCACGACATCAACGCTCCTGGAAGGTATGGTAACGATCATGGCCTGAACGGGTGCCACTGAAGGTGGGAATATAAGGCCCTGGTCATCGCCATGTATGCCTACCACGGCGGCAAGCAGCCTCTCGCTGAGCCCGAATGTTGTCTGGCTCACGTATTCATGGGTCCCGTCATCCTTCAGGTATTTTATGTCGTAATTCTTTGAGAAATTCGTTCCGTACTGGTGTATGGTTCCTATCTGGAGGCTCCTGCCACCGGGAAGAACCGTATCAAAGGCAAGTGTGTATCTGGCCCCAGGAAATTTATCCCACTCGGGACGCTGGTCAATCATGTAAGGAAGGCAGAGTTCATGGCTGATGTTTTTCCAGATTTCCCTGTACTGATCCATCTGCCTCTCTGCGTCTTCGTAGGAATCATGGGCTGTATGGGCTTCAAAGAAA
>JAJZKX010000212.1 GCA_021850745.1 Thermoplasmata archaeon | reverse complement strand
GGATGTTCACTGTTGATGATGGGGCAAGGATTACTGTGATGACAATGGCACCACCATTTGCTGAGCCATTCCTGCTGGAGTGCATGTCACGGGGAGCTGACCAGGCTGTCCTTATCAGCGACAGGGCAGTTGCCGGTTCTGATACTTATCCAACAAGCCTTACAGTAGCTGCCGCAATAAAACATCTGGGTAACGTTGACATAGTCTTCGCGGGTGAAAAAACTTCAGATTCAAGCACTGGACACGTTGGTCCAGGCGTTGCAGAGTTCCTTGAGGCAGAGCTCTCCTCTTATTCCAGATCATGCAGGTACGAAGATGGTTTTGTGATTGCCGAGAGGGAGCTGGAAGAGGGTGTCGAAGTAGTGAAGATTCCCACTCCGGCTGTTGTAACAGTAATCACTGACTCTAACGTCCCAAGAAGAGCCACATTGAGGAAGAAGCTTAACGCTCAGGAGAAAGGCATTATTGTATGGTCCCTTCAGGACATTGGCCTTCCGTCAGACTGGGTGGGATTGAGATCATCGCCAACCGTTGTCAAGAAAATGCTTCCGTTCCCCGCAATTGAGAGAAAGGGCAAGGTAATCGGGTTGGACATGATTGATGATTTTGTCAAGGAACTTGTGGACACAGGCATAATCAGGCAAGGAGGCAACTGACATGACAGAAATGAAGAAAGCAGAACCGCCGCAGGATATTTCCCAATATAAGGGAGTTATGGTTTACCTCGACTCTTTCAACAATTCACTCACCAGAGCAGCTCTTGAAATGGTTGGCGCAGGCAGGAAAATGGCAGACAAGACCAATGAAAAGCTCTACTGTGCCGTGATTGGAGGGAGCACAAAAGCGATGGCCCAGGAGGCAGGCGTGCACGGCTGTGATGAAGTCTACGGCTTTGATTCAAAAGACCTTGCGATGTACAGGTCAAAACCGTTCAGCGACATTCTTGCTGGCCTTGTACACGAGAAGAAACCCAACATTCTCATTGTTCCAGGCTCCAAGAATGGAAGGGACCTGGCTGCTAGAGTTGCAGTAAAAGTCAGGAGCGGGTTGACCGCTGACTGCATGGATCTTGATGTCGAACCCGATACAAGAATACTCCTCGCAAGGAGGCCGGATTATGGTGACAGCACCATGTCCGAGATCAGATGCGAAAAACACAGGCCCCAGATGGCGACATCAAGGCCAGGGACTTTTGCAACCCCAGAACCTGATACAAATAGAAAATTCCAGGTAGAGGTCAGGGAAGTGAAGCTTGAAAATAGCCAACTCAAGGAAAACATTGTTTCATTCAATCAGAAAAATGAGGAAGACATTACTGGATCCAAAGTTGTAGTATCAGGTGGGCTTGGAATGGGCAAGCCTGAGGGCCTTGAACTTATCCGTAAGCTTGCAGATCTGCTTGGCGGATCAGTTGGAGTATCCCGCCCCATAGCAGACCTTGGCTGGATTTCAAGGGAACATCAGGTTGGCCAGACCGGTGAAACTGTGCGGCCAAACCTGTACATAGCTGCAGGAATATCTGGTCAGCCACAGCATATAGTGGGAATGATGGGCAGCAAGGTGGTTGTATCCATCAACAAGGACCCTGACGCGGAAATGAACAAGAATGCGGATTACGTAATCATTGGCGATCTCTATGAAGTTATTCCAAAACTAATTGAGAGCATAGAGAAAGTCACCGGTGCCCAGCCATCTCCTGCTTGATGGCAGGTTCCCAAATTTATTATATCTGCCAGGCATTTTCATTTGTTGAGAAAAGTAAAGGTCCTGCACCGCTACAGTGAGGAATCAGAGTTCACTCTGGTGGAGATGGCCAATTTCATGGCAGAATTTTCAGAGAACAATCCAGGAAAACAGGCTTTCTTTGACGGGGACAGGTTCGCAATCTGCTGCATCCAGGAAAGATGAACAATCTAACCTCTTCATAGGGTTAGGTTTATTTGCTCGGTATCATTTTTTAATTAGGGCTCCAAGGAATCATTTCTCGCGTGTCCCTAAAAAGTCAATAAACTGGGAACCGGTATGAATATCAGTGCCAAAGTGAATGGAAGAGTACTTAATTTATACATAGCTCTGGCCTGGTTGCTCTACCTTTCAGGTGTTGCCTTTATTGTTGTTCGAACACTCCATCTGAACCAGCCTCAATTGGTTATATCAGCCCAACAAAATTTCATGGAGGTAATTCTACCTTCCATTGTCATATCATATATGGGAGCAGTATCATTGTTTTGCCTCATATCTATGAAGGCAAGATTCAAGGGAAGAAGGCCGAAAGGTTTCGTTTTGCCATGGCTTATAATTCTCTTTGTTCCCCTGCCTTCGACCTTTGGAACAATTTCAAGTAATGGTATAAGTGGGATTCCCTATTATGGAACCATCCTGTTGATGCCGTTCATATGTGCTCTCATTCTGGTCATATGGATAGACCATGAACACAGGAATAAGTTGTCAAATAAAAATTAAAAAATTTGGCAAACTAAATTGTTTGTTTTAGGCTGCGGTCCTTTATTTCCTCGTTCAGCTGGGAAACAAAATCCTCGAGTTTCAAGACTTTCTGTTTGTCCGATCTGTTCCTCACAGAAACTGTCCCATCGTCTTCCTCTTTTTCTCCAACTACAATGATATAGGATGGCCTCCTGGGCCTGATGGTCTTGATTTTTTTGTTCATGGTTTCCTGGTTCGAGTCAAGAGTAGACCTTATGCCGTTTCTTAAGAGTTCATCATGCACCTTTGTGGCATAGCCAACAAATTTCTCGCTGACTGGAACAACATATACCTGCATGGGGGACATCCATGTGGGGAACTTTCCGGCGTAGTTTTCTATGAGGATTGCCATAAATCTTTCATAAGAGCCGAAAATAGCCCTGTGCAACATTATGATCCGATCATGTTTGCTTTCGCTGTTAATGTAGTAGAGTCCGAAGTTTGTAGGCATAAAGAAGTCAACCTGTATTGTAGACAGTTGCCAGGATCTCCCCAAAGCATCCCTCACGTGAACATCGATCTTTGGCCCGTAGAAGGCAGCCTCTCCGGGGTTCTCTGTGTATGATATCTCCTCTTCATCAAGTGCTTTCCTGAGCTGGTCTGTTGCCTGGTCCCATGTCGCAAAGTCCGGCTCAAGATGTGTAGAAGAGCAATTGGGGCAAACAAGTGCCTCTGCCATGGAGGTCTTTCTCGCTTCCGCTTCAGTGCCGCAGTCCTTGCACCTGTATGTGATGAGATAGTTCTCAGGGGCATTCTTGTCTATTACGCTCAGGTCGAATGTCAATGCAGGTTCACCAAGGATTGTTGAATATGTTTCCTTGACCATGGAAATAATATCCTTTATTTCTGAAACAATTTGGTCCAGTCTAAGAAATGCGTGACCATCATCAACAGTGAACATCCTTGGCCTTGTGAGTCCACCCATTTCACCGGATTTTTCGTACCTGTATACTGTTCCCGCTTCGGAGTACTTCACAGGCAATTCCTTGTAACTCTTCGGTTCCCTGGCAAATATGGCAACATGGCCGGGGCAATTCATGGGCTTGACCCCATAGCTGTCTCCATCCGGGAGGGTAAACAGGAACATATTGGGCTTGT
>JAJZKX010000012.1 GCA_021850745.1 Thermoplasmata archaeon | reverse complement strand
GGTAAGGTCTGACATAGAGGCCGACATTGGCTGGGACAATGGGAACAGGCCCATCTCAGATGACAGCTGCTTCGGCCTGAGATTCTCAGAGAAATACCCCGGAAAATCATCATTCCTTCCAGCGTTCACATATGGCGCTTCGCCCTCCACCGTGAGGGATATGATCAGGCAGAGAAGGAGATGGCTCGTGGACCTCACAAACCTTGGCATCTATGGCCCCCTTCCATGGAAGTACAGGCTGGTTTTCATCTATTCAGTGCTGTTCTGGAGCAGCATGGTTGGCCAGAATGTAACCCTGGTGGTCATGATCCTGCAATTCTTCCATGTTATCTCATTCACGCTCATCACCCCGCCCATGGGAGTGATGTGGGCATTCACATTCAGCTTCTGGATATGGTTCTACTGGAACGGCCTGCACATAAACAACAGGGTCTCAGAAAAGCCAGCACCTTTCTGGAAGAGCGCACTGATAATGATACCGCTTTTCTTCCTTGTCATAGGGCCGCTTGAACTTCTGGGCGGGGCGCTCGGCATCCTGGCTTTTGTAAGGAACGAGAGAAGGTTTGAGGTTATCAGCAAACCTTCCTGACCGTTTTTCCAGTCAATCCAATTTTTTCAGCAGGTTAAGAATTCTCATTGCCTTGTCGCAGCTGATCTGCCCGGGGCTTGTTTTTTCCAATATGTGGCAGTAAATCAGCCTGGACCCTAGAATGGAGTAAACAATCCTTGAGGCCGGTTCGCCGTCAGTTTCCATGGCAACAAGGTTTCTGTGGCGATTTAGCAGTGAAATCAGGTATTTTGAGGAGTTTCCCGATTTTCGGAGTGCAATCTTGAGAAACCTGCATTTTTTTTCATATTCTACAGCAAGGGCTTCCAGTTCCCTGTAGAGCGGTGGTTCGCCAAGGTAATGCCTGGAGAGGATCTGGTTCCCATAATCTACTGAAATATTTCTGAGATAAGAAATTTCGATGTCCACCAGAAACCCGCCCTCTATTGCAGACTGGATCAACCCTGACTTTATATGTGGCTCAATGGCACGGACCCCGCCTTCCTGGGGATCCCTTATGGTGAGTATCAGCCTGTCCCTGAACTTCTTCAGCATTTCAAGGTCCAGATTTTCGAGTTCCTCGCAATAGTCAAGTCTGAGCTCGACGAAATCTGTGTGGATTTCTGGAATCTTTTCTAGGTCTTCCAGCCCTGTGAACGGGAGAGATGCAACCGTTTTGGTCAGGATCTTAATGAAAACCTACCTCCCAATCTGGCCAGGCCATCGAAGAAACGCGGGTTGCTCTTGGAAACAGCTTCAGCTCCATGGACCAATCCGCCGGACCTGAGTGCAAGGGCTGTGCCAAGCATCGCAATTCTGTGGTCTTTCCAGTCACTGACAACGCCTTCATGATAGCTTCCTGTGTTGTGGATCACTATCTCGTTATCCGTGGTAACTTCTATCCCAAATGCCCCAAGGGTATTGGAGATGGAAAGGTTCCTGTTGCTCTCCTTTATCCCAAGCAGGTGGGTTCCAAGTATCCTGGACTCACCCAAAGCCCCGGCAGAAAGTGCAGCAAGTGAAACAGCCATGTCAGGGGAATCCTCAACATCCTCCTTAAAAGGGGAAAGGTCACCGTTAACGCTTATCTTCCATGTGCCATCGTTGATTGAGCTTGCAGCGCCACATGACCTGATTATGTCAACAATGCGAGAATCCCCGCTGCTCCACTGCGGGTTAACAAGGCCGCTGATCTCCATTTCCCCACCCGTGAGCAATGAGGCAATTGCGTAAAATGAGGAAAGAAGGAAATCTCCAGGAACCGCACCATGAAACCGGGCTTCCTGGTCCATGGGTTCCACATCTATCTCCATACCACGGTATCTGATGCTGCAGCCTATGCTGTTAAGGACACTGCAGGTCATTTCAATATAGGCCCTGGATCTGATGGGAGGGATAAGCCTGATCTTTCCGCCACCAGTGAGAAGCAGGCCATAAATGGTTCCACTGATATACTGGCTGCTTTCAGATCCGGAAATTTCAACAACATCAGTGGCAATTCTTCCTGAAATTCTCAGTGGAAGGTGATCGCTGCTCAGATGGGCACCGTTTTCCCCCATCCAGGATTTGATTATACCCAACGGCCGTTGCTCAAGGGTCTGGTCTCCGTGAATTTCGGATTCAATCCCAAGGAAAGCAAGGACAGGGAGCAGCATCCTCAGGGTTGTTCCTGAACCTTTGAGATCAAGTATGCCCAGACTATGATGGTGAGAGCGCACTGCTTCCTTCAGCCTGCCAATTGCATTCACCGCAGAAGACACATCATCTGATGGCTGCAGGCCCTCCAGGGAAACATCGCCAAGCAGTCCTGCAAAGAGGAGCCTTATGGCGATGCTTTTGGACTGGGGGGCTTCAATCCTGCCCCTTATGGCAGATGGAGAAACCATGGCATCCAATTTAAACAGTCCTCCTTGCAATTGGGGCCCCAAGCTGAGAGAATAAGTCCAATATGGGCCCCTCATCACCCTCTTTTACCAGTGCAAAAAGGGAGGGCCCGTTTCCTGAAACGCCTGAGGCTTTTGCACCAAGCTCAAGAGCTTTGAGGAGAAGATCTGTTTCATAGCCAAGTGCCTGCGACACCGTGAGGCCGTTTCTGGACATAGCCTCGATATAGTTTCCAGTGTAAAGGAGAGTTGAAATGCTCTTGAAAGCGGGCCATCTCCTTCTAAGAAGGGATGGATCAAAGTCCCGCCTGGGGCCGCGGGGCAGAAGGACAAAGCTATAGCCATCCGGGAATGGCTCTTTTTTCAGTATCTTCATTCTGGTATTGTCACAGACAGAAATTCCCCCATAGAGGGATGCCGCAACATCATCCAGCGCACCTGTAAATGAAACGCCTGCTTCCATGGACAGCCGGGCCGCCAGAACCGGAATATCAACTTCCAACCCTGTGATTTCAGCAAGGGCCTTGACCGCACCTGCAGCAACCGCGCTGCTGCTTTTCAATCCTCCTCCCGGGGGCAGATCGCTTCTCACTTTTACGGAGACATCCCTCCCGGAGAGTTCGCTGAAATGCCTGGTTATTGTGTCAAGCAGTGCAGATCCCGGTTTCTGCTGGCCGAAGGAAGCTTCCACTTCAACGCTTATGTCAACGGCACAGGATGAGCCAAGCCCCAGTGGAATCGCATTGAGTATTGAAACGCCCCCATGGGTTATGACCGGCATTTCTTGATGTATTCCTCCCATCTTTCCCCAATAGTGCCTGATTCCTTTTCTGAAAGCCTTGCGTGCGGAATAACGCCCAAGATCATCGCATAATCAACCAGCACAATTGCCATCATTGCCTCCGCCACCGATACCCCTCTCACTGCGACGACGGGATCATGCCTACCTGTTACGGAAATTTCCGCAGGTTCCATTGTGTCAAGGTCCACAGTCTTCGAAGGGATCCTTATTGAGCTGGTTGGCTTGAACGCGCACCGCACAACAATATCCTCACCCGTGGTCAAACCTCCGAGCATCCCGCCGGAAAGGTTGCCTTTTAGCCTGAGCCTATTCCCGCCAGCCTTCACTATCTCATCGGCAGCCTCTGATCCCTTCATCCTGGACGCACGGAATCCCATTCCGTATTCAAAGCCGGTAACTGCAGGCATGGAAAGTATAGCTCCGCCAAGCTCTGCCTTTATCTTGTGGAATACCGGCTCCCCCATGCCCTCAGGCGGGTTTATGGCAAAAACCTCTGCCAGTCCCCCGTAACTGTTTCCCTCTTTCATGGCACTTTTGATCAGGGCAGTGAATCTCTCATCAGTTTCCCGGTCAATGGCCCTAGTCTGGAATTTTTTTGAATTTAGGGATGCAATCGGGTCTGTGCAGGCAGTGCCGTCAACTGGGCCGATAGATTTCAGGTAACCGCTTATGTAAGTTGATACATGCATGAGGAGTTTTTTCGCCACTGCCCCTGCAGCAACCCTTGAAATTGTTTCCCTGGCACTGGACCTTCCGCTTCCCCTGTAGTCCCAATTTTCCCTTCCATATTTCCTGATCAGCGGCAGGTCAGAATGGCCCGGCCTTGGTTTGTGGCTCACTTCAGAATAAAGGGACGATATTGCATCGGTGTTCCTGAAAATCAAGGAAAGGGGTGCGCCTGTAGTCTTTCCATTGTATAGGCCGCTCAATATTTCCGGCTCGTCAGCTTCCCTTCTACCGGAAACCAGGTAATTGCCTGTTCTCCTGTACTGCAGCTCGAACCTGATGTCCTCAGTGGTGATCTCAAGGCCAGCAGGCACTCCATCAATAACAACACCCATTGCCGGGCCATGGCTTTCCCCGAATGTTGTGACAACAAACTGCCTACCCAGTGTGCTTGACATTTATGGCCTCCATTATTTCCTCGAAACCAGGTTCCAAGTTATTCCAGATCTTCTGTGAGTGAATTGCCTGCGCCACCAGGATCTGCTCCCCTGTGATTAATGGCCTGTTGCCCATAAGCCTGTTACGGAAATCTCCGGACCTGGATCCGTAGTTAAAATCCACTGCCAGTTCGCCCTTCATGCGAGGATACCTGTATTCAGGATAAGAAATGCAGTTCACTATGACATCTGACTCAATAACCCCGCCTGAAATCCCGGTGCCCATGGCTATTGCCTGTGCATGGATGCCTGCCTTTGAAAGGCCAGTTTCCAGCTTTTCTGCCCTTTCAAGGTTCCGGTTGATTACAGTTACATTCATCTTCAAGCTCCCAAACAGGTATGCCGCAGTCCTGGCGGCCCCTCCGGAACCAAGTATTGTGCATTCCTTTCCCGCAAATTCCTGGTTTTGGTTGCCTACCAGATCCCGCAGTGCAAGATAATCGGTATTGTAACCCTTGTTCTTTTTCACAAGGTTAACGCTTCCCGTCAAAGATGCTTCCCCGGAGAGATCAGGAATGAATAGTGCGGTTTCTTCCTTGTAGGGTTTTGTGACATTGAATCCTGATGCCCGTCCAACAAGTGCCTTCAGGGCTTTCTTGAAATCGTTCGGCGGAACGTCGAACAGTGCGTATATGGCATTAATTCCAAACTTCTTGAATATGTAGTTATGAATACGGGGAGACAGGGAATACTTTATCCCGTGCCCCAATAGGCCGAATATTTGCGGCATTGTCCCCTTAGTGGTGGCCAAGGTAATCACTTATGCTACTGAGTTCGACTTCACATACTTTTGGAATTCCAATCTCTTCGGGGAGAGGCAGCCTGATGGAATGCCTTGTGGACTTCTTGTCAGATGTTATGTACTTCAGGAGTTCCGTTCTCAGTCCAGGCAGGTAATCCTCTTCCCTTGTTGAGAAGCCAAGGTGCCTGATGAGCGCATGGAGGCCTTCTTTTGTTTCTAGGTTCATAAGCCCGTTTCCAGCTGCATAATCAGTTTCAAGAAGCATTCCGCCCAGGACTGCATGGCCATGTCCTATGGAAAATTCAGAAACTCCCTCCAGCGCATGCCCGAAGGTATGGCCGAAATTCAGGATAACCCTCTTTCCTTCCAGGTCGAATTCATCCTGGGAAACAAGATCCATCTTATCACTGACGCATCTTGAAATCAGGTATTCTGTTTTTTCAGCATCATCAAGAATACTGTCCATTTGATTTGCCATGAGGAATCCGTAAAGTTCACCGTCCATTATGGTCGCGTACTTTGCTATTTCACCTATGCCGTCCTCCACCAGATTGTGCGGCATTTCCCCAACAAGAGAAGTGTCCACTATGATCTCCGAGGGGCTGTAGAAAGTTCCAAGCATATTCTTTACGCCTCTGTAGTTGACGCCGTTCTTGCCTCCAAGCGCGGCATCAACCATAGCGAGAAGGGTCGTGGGGATGGATGTGTAGCTGATGCCCCTGAGATATAGGGAAGCGGCTAGCCCTGCCACGTCTGATGCTGTGCCGCCTCCAAATGAAATGAGCCTGGAGGTGCGTTTGAACCCTCCATCCACGAGTTTATCCAGGATCGTTACGACAGTATCCAGAGCCTTTGATTCTTCCCCTTCAGGGATCTCAATAATCTCAAAGGAGCCATGGAGCCTGGAGCTGGCCATGTTCCTGAGGGAGCGGGGGCATACCACGAGTGAATCTTCGAGTCCCTTAAGGGAACTTATTGCACCATTGCCAAGTGTAATGCGTGTTGTGCCTCTGGAAAGCCTGTATGTTAGTTTGAGCATCTTATACCTTGATTGCCTGCCGGAGGGATTTCACCGAATTTGCCAATTTTTCCAGGTCCTGGACAGTAATCTGCTGTTTCTCATCACTCAGGGCACTATCAGGGTTTGGGTGGACCTCAACAAGAAGCATGTCCGCCCCAGCAGCAACTGACGAAAGGGCCATGGGAACGACAAGGTCCCTCCTTCCGGCCGGGTGGCTGGGATCGGCGCAAATTGGCAGGTGTGACTCGTTCTTGGCCCTTGCAATGGATCCAACGTCAAGAGTGAATCTGGTGGCATTCTCAAAAGTCCTTATGCCCCTCTCGCAGAGTATAACCGATCCATTCCCTTCGCCCATGACGTAATCGGCGGTTGCCATCCATTCGGTGTATGTGTTGCCCATCCCCCTCTTAAGGAGTATGGGCCTTCCATCCCTGGCAACCTTCCTCAGGAGCTGGAAATTCTGGGCATTTCTTGATCCTATCTGCAGCAAATCCACTCCGTTGAAGTTCCGGATATTGTCTGGATCCAGTATTTCCGAAACGATGGGGAGGCCAGCAGCATCTCCCATTCTCCTGAGTATATCGAGGCCATCAGTTCCCTTCCCCTGAAAAGAGAACGGGCTAGTCCTTGGCTTGTATGCGCCTCCCCTGATTATGTTAGCCCCAGCATGTTTCAGCTGTTTTGCAAATTCCTCCACCCCTTCAGTGAAGTCAATTGAACAGGGGCCAGCGGCAATGGTAACTCCTTCGCCCACCTCGACCCCGCCCACATCAACGATTGTCCTTTCCATCTTCCACTCCATAGAGCTAAGAATGAAATCTCCATCAATTGAAGTCTGGAATTCAATATCGGGATTGTTAACCGGCTGTCCGGAATCAGGCCATGAAAGCACCACAGTCTTTCCATAAAGTTGGACAGTCTTTACAGAAGCCGTGCCGTTGCCTAAGTTCTCCAGCAGTTTTGGGGAATCAGCGCCCCCTTTCAGAACAAAAACCCTGTATTTTACCAATCAAATCCCTCAAATGAGGAAGATCATGCATACCGTATCCAGAACGGGAATACAAACATTCCCGCAGATATCTTTATATGATCTTCCCCGATAGCCATGACACTCTGTATCACTGTTATTATTTAAACATTACTGTTTTGTATAAAACAAGTAATAATTTAATCGCTTGGAATGCACTGATTTGGGGAACTTTGATCATAAGAAAATTGACTTACTAAAAAAAGAAAAAAGGAAAATTTGTGGTTTAAAAGTTTTTAAGTTGGGACTTCGTCCTTGCTGTTCCTAACGCCCATTGCCCTTGCCAGAAATGTGCCAAGGATTGATATTATGACGTTTACCATGACCGCAAACAGTCCAACGAAGACAAGTATCTCGCTGGTTCCCAGCTTGCCGAAGGTGTAGAACGATGTTGCTATCTGGCCGAATTTGTTGGCATCAAGCATCATATAAACATCCAGGATCATTCCAACAGCCCATCCAACCATCATTGAATGCTTGTTCAGTTTTGGCCAGTAGAGCCCGAGGAACAATGCAGGGAGAGTCTCTAGGATGAAACCTCCGGCAAGAAGCTGTAGCTGAATTGCGAAGGTATCATTGATGATCAGTGTGAAACCCACTGCCAGGAAGATGAATATTATTGTGGCAATCTTTGCCCAGAACGTTTCACGTTTCGGCTCCAGTGGCACTTTCTTGTACGGTTTCACAACATTCCTGATGAACAGGTTTGCAGACGCTATGGACATGATTGCAGCCGGGACAAGCCCTCCGATGAATATTCCAAGGAAAGCAAAACCTGCGAACCAGCTTGGCATTGTGTAGAGAATCAGAGCCGGTACTACGTAGACACCGCCTGAAGAACCAAAACTGTTAACATAGCTCAATGCTGGGCCAACTGCATAAATCAATACGCCGAAGAGTGCCAGGAATGCAAGCCCTATACCATACACTGGCAGAAGCGCTGTGCTCATCCTGAGATTCTTTGCGCTGTTTGAGCTCAGGGATCCATTGACTGCATGCGGATAAAGGTATAATGCAAGGGCACTGCCTATCCAGAGAGTTGGATATCCAACTGCAAAAGTGGGTTGCGAAAGAGTCTGGAACGCCGTCTTAGCAGCAAAAGCATGCTGGAATCCTCCATACGCCATGGGGACAGCTATAATCACTACTATGACCGTTATGAATATGATCATATCCTTGAAAAGTGCCGTAAGGCTGACTCCCCTGAGACCACTCATAAACGTGAAAGCTATGAGAATGATAACAGACGCAACCAGTGCAAGGTTAATGATTAGGCCAAGGTTGCCTGTGTTAACTGGGAACATGACAGTCAGCACAGCCTTCATCCCTACAAGTTGCAATCCAACATAGGGCAATTCTGCAACAATGCCTGTCACTGCAATAAGAAGGCCAAGTGTCCTGCTGGAGAAGGTGTCAGTGACATAATCTGCTGCAGTTACGTACCCCTTTTTCTTTGAGATAGTCCACAACTTTGGCATCATCAGCATTGCCACGGCAAATGTTACAGCAACGTATGGAACTGCAAAGAAGTATATTCCACCTTTTGCAAAAAGGCTTGAAGGAACTGCAATGAAGGTATATGCCGTATAAAGATCGGCTCCCACGAGGAACCAGGTAAGGAACACACCAAGTTTTCTGCCCGCCAGTGACCATTCATGCAGCTGTGTTTCATCACCCTTCCTGAAGAATCTTCCCAGGAATCCTAGTGCAGCGAACACTATGAATAATGCGATGAATACGATGAATCCATCTAGGGGAAGCCCTCCACTTGCGCTGATCACTCTTCTTCACCGCCCTTAGCGCGTCCTATGAGAAACGCGGCCACGCCGAATAACACGGCAGAGATTGCAAGCCACACCGTCTGATACCAGTAGAAGAGGGGCACTCCGAATAACTGAGGGTCGACTCTGTCGTACACAGGGAGAATTATGTACGCAAAGAATGGTATAGCCATTAAAATGCCGGCTATCATGTATGCCCTCTTCTTATCCTGTCCTGACTGAACAGTGCTAACATTTGGCATATGCGATGATATGATCTCAGAAATATAATAAGCTTACGATAAGCTTGAATATGGGTCTGACAGATAACAGATACTATTTTGCATTCATGAATTTGGGACTCTGTTAAGTGGGCACCTGGGAAAAACTGAATAGGGCCCTAGAATGGGTTAAACATGAAAATGCCATTATGGATGCTGGGCTCCAGGCCGCGACATGCAAGGCCAGATGGCCCTTTGGGAAGCAGCATATGGGAGGAAGCTTAGAGAATGCTTTGAACATTATATGGCCAGCAAATCCATTAGGAATATCGGCCAAGTAAATGCAGATAAGACTCTTACACCTGAATGTTAGCATACTCAGTTCATTTACACATTTACGATTCTTTTTCCATGAAAGTCAACGTATGCCTTGTCCATCCCCCTAGTATTTATGATTTCAGGAAGAAGAACTTAAGATCTGGGCCAATCAGCGATGTTGTTCCATCTACTCCCCTTTTTGAAATGTACCCTGTCGGGTTCATAAGCATGCTGAACTCTCTGGTATCAAATGGTTACAATGCCAGGATAAGCAATATTGCCGTACTCATGCTCGGATCCAATGCTTTTGACCCTGAAAAATACCTGTCAAACATCGAAGCGGACATCTTTGGCATAGACCTCCACTGGCTCCCTCACGTGCATGGCGCTATCAACCTCGCAAGGGTAATAAAATCAATACACCCTGAATCAAAGCTTCTCATGGGTGGTTTTTCCACAACCTATTTTGCCAATGAGATAATGAAGCAGTTTCCATTCGTTGATTTCATCCTGAACGGGGACCTCCAGGAACATTCCATCGTGCAGCTTGCTGAGGCGGTGGAGGGAAACAGGAATCTCTCAACAGTCCCTAACCTCATGTACAGGGAGGAGGGAAAAGTCCGGAGCAATCCCCCAAGTTTTGATCCGGGGGCAATAAATGATGTGCTTCTGAACTACAACCTCCTGATGAAGAACGCAATCAAGTACGCTGATGTAAAGGGGCACCTGCCTTACAAGCTCTGGATAAAGAATCCCTCTGCCATGACCCTCATAGAGCATGGGTGCCAGTACAATTGTGGTTTCTGCGGAGGATCAAATTTTGCATTTTCCCACAATTACTGCCAGGAGTCACCAATTTTCAGAAACCCTGACAGGGTCACCGAGGAACTGGAGATAATACAGGACAGCATAGGCACCCCGGTTTTCATTGCAGGGGATATTTTCGCAGCCGGGGAGAAGTTCCAGGATGGCTTCTTCAAAGCCGCAAAGGAGAGGGGCGTGGATATCCCTTTGCTCACAGAATACTTCATCCCTCCAAGCAAGGAATATTTTGAAAAGCTCAGCAGGTCATTTCCAAACTTCACCGCTGAAATCTCGCCAGATTCCTCGAAAGAGAGCATAAGGCTCATAGCTGGGCGAGGCTATTCAAACCATGAACTGGAAAAATCCCTTCTTAACGCCGCAAAAAACGGCTGCAGGAAATTTGACGTATATTTCACCATTGGGCTTCCCAGGCAGAAGAAGGAAGACGTCATTGCAGATGTTGAATTCTCCGAATATCTCATGTCGCAGCATATCGGGAGAAGGATGGAGATGCATGCCTTCCTCTCGCCCCTTACCCCATTCCTTGATCCCGGATCACTGTTCTATGAGATGCATGACAGGTATGGGATAACCCTCAGGGCAAAGACCCTGGGTGACTATTACATGCTTCTAGACCAGGGGAAGAGCTGGGAGGATTACCTCAATTACGAGACTAAGGAAATGAGCAGGGAAGATCTTGTCCACATTACATACGAGACAGGGAAAATGATGGCTCAGGTCAGGGAGAGGCTCGGACTCATATCGAAGTCGGAAATGGAAGGCATCGTAAGGAATATCGATGCATACAGGGAAGGTGGCTCTATTGTCACGGCTGACGCAATGGGAATGCACCTGAACTACATGGTGAAAGAGATCGAATGGTCCAAGCACCACAATATAACATTCTCCTCATTCCTGATCTTCCTTTACAGGTACTACGACGGGCTGAGGAACAGGATAATATCAGATTGATCAGGCAGCGTCCCTTATGCCCCAGTAAGCACGATCAAATGCCCTGTTAATGGCATCCTGGAAAATAGAAAGCTTCTCTATATCAGAGAACTTCGTTACCACGGAAAATGTATTGGTGCCTCCTGCTTTTGAGGCCAGGTAAATTTCCGCTGTGAAGCCGCTGCCATAACTGGGTATACCACCAAGTTCGTCCCGTGCCTTGCCTATGAGCTTGTCGGCAGGGATATCAGCGGGCAACGCCACGCTAAACGTAAATGAGAGGCCGCTTCCGGATCCAAGTGAAGTGTAAACGGTTGTCCCAAGAAGTGCGGTGTTAGGTATGAGGAAGGTCTGGCCCAGTGGGTTCCTAATCCTTGTGTATAGGGCCCTTACATCTTCGACCCGGCCTGTGATGGTCTGCCCAAACAGCCAGGAATAAACTGAGACTGCATCTCCAGGCCTTATGAAGCCACCCCCGCTTACCATGATGCCTGAGAGCAGGTTTGAAACAACTGATTGAACGGCAAAACCGATAGCTACCCCTCCGATTGCGCCTCCAACCAGGGCCCCCTCAAGGTTCACTCCAATGTAGGAAAGGAACCAGAAAATGACTGCTGCATAAATCACAATCCTGGCAATGATGAAGATGCCCCTGAAATTGCTCTTTCCGTTGGTCCTTTCAGAGAGCGATCCTATGAACTGCCCCAGAATGCGGACAGTTGCTGCGGCAACTCCTATTGCAATGACTCCTGCAATGGCATCCTCTATGTAAACCAGGTAATGTGAGAGATCGGTGTAGGTGCCTGAAAGAAATTCTAGGAGATATCTGGCTGCGTACAGGATAGCAACTGCGATCACGATGGCTGCTATGATCTTGAGTATGCTTCCCCTGAGCGACCCGGGCATGATACTAAATTGCGCCCATTACATATAGTGATTGCTTGAAAATAACCTGCAAAATAGAAAATACATGCCAATAGGAAAAATATGGCATTGCCCGCATGCACCACTATGCCGTATTTATTGGAATTAACTGGAATTATAGCTTATATAAATCTTCAAAAAATTTGAATAAATTTTACCGGCCCCGGTGTACAAGGCCGGCTTTCCCAAAATCAGGCATCAGGGCACTCCAAGTGGTCAGCTTCCTGTTGTGTTCAGGCCATTATAGATCTTCCCGTAGACAGCAATGCTGTTGTGGAAATGATCTATGATCAGGATGTTCAGGCTCAGTGAATCCACATACGCTGTTCCGAAAAAGAACATGGAGTACCGGGTATTGTTATGTATCAGGCCATCCAGGTAGGCCAGGGATATGTTTGTAGAGTTGTGAATCACCTGGGCCTGGGCCATTGCACTTGTTACCGTGATATCAGGATCCACCCCTGAGGCTGAATCATTCCTCACATTGAACAGGTAGTGCGAGTTGTTTGTGGACTGCCCTATGAGGTATGACCCCACGGTTGCATTGTTCAACTGTGCCATCTCACCGTTTGCCTGGAACGGAAACAGTGCCTGCCCAATGCCTGTGACAACAACGGGGTATATCACACCACAAATCAGGGCTAGGACCAGGGCAAGCCGCAGGGTTCCTGAAATCAGTTTTCCTCCTTTCATATTATGCCTCCTGTAAATACCAGGAATACAGCAATCAGCTTTATGGCCGCAAATGGCAGCAGCACTCCTCCCACTCCGTACAGGAATAGGTTTTTCAGGAATATTCTCAGAGTGCTCTGGGGTTTGAACCTCGTTCCCCGCAGCGCTATGGGTATGAGTGCAGGAATGACAATGGCATTGAAGATCAGTGCAGAAAGCACAGCGGTTTGCGGAGCCAGGCCAAGAATGTTCAGGGCGCCAAGCGCAGGGATGCTGGCAAACATTACTGGCACGATAGCAAAGTACTTGGCAACATCATTGGTGATGCTGAATGTAGTAACGGCCCCCCTGGTCATCAGAAGCTGCTTTCCTAGCATTACTACGTCGATGATCTTTGAAGGGTTTGACTCAAGGTCCACCATGTTTGCGGCATCCTTTGCAGCGAATGTACCTGAGGCCATCGCAAGCCCCACGTCTGCAGCGGCAAGGGCCGGGGCATCGTTTGTGCCGTCCCCTATCATTGCAACAATCCGGTTCTCCGCCTGTTCATCCTTGACCTTCTGGTACTTGGTCTCGGGCTTGGCCTGGGCAACAAATTCATCAATCCCCACCTCGCCGGCAATGCTTCTTGCCGTAAGGGGGTGGTCTCCCGTGATCATCACCGGCCTTATCCCCATTTTCCTGAGCCCGAGGATTCTCTCCTTGATACCATGCTTGATCACATCCTTGAAGTATATGATCCCGAGTACAGTCCCGTTCATGGATACGGCAATTGGGGTACCTCCCTCCGAAGTGATCCTGGTAACCACATCATCATAATTGTCAGGGCAGGCTTCCGCTGAATCCTTTATGGCATCTGGGGCACCCTTGTGAATGGTCGTATCTTCCGTCAGGGGAGTCTGGAGCTCGAATTTCTTCCTGAACCTGTGCCTCTGGTAGAATTCCCTCCCGCCTTTGGGGAGGGTGAAGTCGTCGGAGTCAACAAGGGTTATTCCGCTCCTTCTTGTGACTGCGCTGAATTCCTCATGCACGCCTTCCCTAAGTGCATCATATTCCCTCGGGACAAACCTCTTTGCGAAGGCAAGTTCCACTATGCTCCTCCCTTCCGGTGTATCATCATTCCATGATGACAGGAATGCAGCTTCAGCAAGTTCTCTTTCTGAGTGGCCGCCTAGAGGGATAAACTCATGTGCGAGCCTGTTCCCAACAGTTATGGTTCCAGTCTTGTCCAGCAGTATTGTGTCTGCGTCTCCTGCAGTCTCTATGGCTTTGCCGGATTTGGCGATAATGCTGTTCTTTGACATTCTGGTTATTCCAGAGATTCCTATTGCCGGCAGCAATGCGCCAATCGTGGTTGGAAGAAGGCACACGTAGAGCGCGATAAGCACAGAGAGATCGGCGCCGAGATTGAGCAGAAGGGAGAGCGCTATGAGTGCAAACAGGATGATGGTGAACACGCCTGTCAGCCCAAGGAGCAGTATGGAGAGTGCCACCTCATTTGGCGTCTTGGGCCTTTCCGAGGATTCAACCATTTTCACAAGCTTGCTGATGTAAGTCTCGTCTGGATTTACATTTACAATTGCAACGATGGAATCGCTGACAACAGTAGAACCCCCAATTACGGTGTCACCCTTTGATTTCCTCACTCCCACCGATTCACCGGTGAGAAGGGACTCGTCCAGCATAGCAATTCCCTCCGATACTTCCGCATCAATTGGAACCTGGTCACCCTTCTCAATAAGTATGACGTCCCCTTTCCTGAGATCAGATGATTTCACAGTTTCGATGGTTCTCCCCTCGCTTCCGTTTTCGTGAATTCTCCTGGCAACTCCCTCTTTTTCTAGCTTCTTCAGGTTTGCAGCAGTTGCCCTGGACCTTGCTTCCGCAAAAGAGTCAGAAATGGTGCTGAACCACACAGTTACAAAGAGTATTGCCGTTACATACGCATAGAAAACCCTGTCGTTCTGGTGTGCCAGATGAGGAAAAGCCCCCGGCACTATTGTCATGAGCAAAACTACCAGGAAGGACAGTTCTACTACGAACATCACAGGGTTCTTTATGAGCCTCATAGGACTCATCCTTAGGAGGGAGTCCTTAGCCACATATAGCCAGCTGATGGGTTCCTCAAGATTTTCCTGCCCGGCTGTCCTTCCGCTAATCTGTTTCTCATTAAAGGGCATTTTTTATCCCCTCCAGATGCATAAGAATTGGTCCAACCGCAAGGAACGGGAAGAATGTCAGAACTGCAAGTATTAGGATGCTGATAATGAGGATCGCCGGGAAAATCAGGTTGTCAGTCCTTAGTGCAACTTCTGTGCTCCTCTTCTTGTCAAGCATTCTGCCTGCCATTGCCAGCATTATGAATATGGGTATGAAACGGCCGGCCCACATTACTATCCCGGTGGAAACATTGAAGAACACAGTATTTCCAGTTGTCCCCAGGAAATCTGAACCGTTGTTGGCTGCAGCTGAAGTGTATTCATAGAGTATCTGTGTGAACCCTACAGGACCCGTCCCCAATCCTATGGCATGAACTGCACCTAGTGCGTAGGCAAGGGCTGTTGGAACCAGAATTACTACTGGATGTGCCAGGAATGCTATAACTGCAAGCTTTACATCATTTGCAGTTATTTTTGCCCCAAGGTATTCTGGGGTCCTGCCCGCCATGAGCCCCACAATGAATACTGTAATCAGCACGTACATGAGCATATACATGGCCCCCACACCGATCCCCCCGGGAGTGGCCTGTATCATCATGCCCATGAGGGCTGCCATGATAACCAGTGGATGCATTGCTGCCAGTGAGGTATTGACTGATCCAGTGGTGAATGCGGTTGTAGTAACAGTATAAAGGGCTGTTGAAAATCCTCCTAGCCTAGTCTCCATGCCGGCGCCCAGTGTAGTAACTGGAATAAGGGCGATTGCAAGATCAATGGCATAAAGCCCATAGGATGCAATCAGGAGAGTCCTGCCCTCTTTCTTCATGCGGAGCATTCTTCCGAAGAGGAATGGCATGGCAGTGGGGAGGAGCATCATTCCGCCAAGCTCTATGTAATTTGTAAGCGGGCTGGGATTGGCAAAGGGATATGCTGAATTTGCGCCGAAATATCCGCCCCCGTTTGTGCCCAACTGCATTATTGACACTAGTGATGAAATTGGGCCTACCTTTATGAGCTCAAAACTGCCTGAG
>JAJZKX010000211.1 GCA_021850745.1 Thermoplasmata archaeon | reverse complement strand
AATTATGGCACAATTTATTTCAGTGGAATTGTTGGAGGATATTCCATCATCTCATCCCTAGCGGGGGGAATATCAGTCTCCAAGTCCGACCAGGAGTTTCTCCTGGTTTCGCCAATAAACCGGAGGCAGCTCATAGTTGCACTCCTCATTGTACAAGCCATAGGGGCAGGCCTGGTTCTAATTGCAGTCAGTGTCTTTGTTCTCGCGCTGGTGCATTACGGGCCACTGGAAATGTCCCTGGTGATTCTCAACCTTATCCTGCTGGATATTTTCCTTATCACCATTGGCATTGGGACCTTCCACCTCAAGCGGAACTACAGGGTGATCATAGCGGTTGCCATAGGTCTGTGGGTCATTTCTTACTTTGTTGGTTTTCCATATTCGCCCCAGGCTTTCATAGAAGGAAACCCGCTTAATTCCCTGATTATGACTGCCCCCATAGCAGGAGCATCACTTCTTGGGGCAATAAGTTCCTTAACAAGCGAGGAGCTTCCCATCAGGATATCCAGCCAGCGTGAGAGAAAGAAAGAATACAACTCAATAGTGAGGTATGTCAAGTACAGTCCAGTGCAGGCTGTTTTCCTCAACGGCTTCACCAACCTCTCATACAGCACGAATTCAATGATGGCTGGCGGCATTAAGACCATGACTTCCAGGATTAGGCTTAGAACCTATTATGCATTGATAGTGGCCATTGCGGCAGTGTATGGTTTCCTGGCATACTACCTCATAGATTTTGGCGCTCAGGCGGAAGGCTTCAACTTTGTTGTGCTCCTGGGTTCCGTATATGTAGGTGTGATACCGCAGTATATTTTCAATTCGGGAGTTATGACATACGAAAGGGCATGGCTCTCCTTCACCTCCATGGAACCCTGGAAATACATATCAATAATAATTGGCTCAAAGGTTGCCCAGTCCGTAATAACCAGCATACCTTTTGTGGCTGTGAGCATTATTGACTCGTATCTGGGCGTTCAAAACTCCATGGAGGCCGTACTGGTATTCCTTGTGCTGGATCCACTGCTTATTGGGCTCTACCTGTTAATTGTATTTTCCGCAAGTGCGTACCAGATTACAGATGAGGGTTTCCTCAGCACAAGGATGAGCGCAATGCAATTTGTGCCTGCCCTTCCACTGCTGCTCTTCATGATCATTGTAATGCTCTCAATCATTGTGCCACTGATCGTGGTCTTTGCCTCTATTGGCACAGCACTGCTTCTGGGTCTGCTCTCCACAAGGAGGGAATACTGGGAGAGGAGAATCAACAAGCTGGTACAGAAAGGATACGTCTGACCAAAATTGCCAGTGGCCCACCATGCCATGGCAATAAGTTAAGTATTTGCCCAATTAGAGTCTGAGGCAACATGGAAAAAGTTCATAGGGACCCCCTGAACCCGTTCCCATGGTATGAAGTGATGAGGCAACACCAGCCTGTGTTTTATAATGAAAACAACGGCATATGGCATGTGTTCAGGTATGCCGAGGTGAAAAAGGTACTTTCAGATTATTCTCATTTTTCCTCTTCTGAGGGGAGATATGAATCTGCAAGCAACCCAATAGGTGCAAGCATCATTTCCACAGATCCACCGAGGCATACCCATCTCAGGGCACTCGTGAACAAAGCGTTTACCCCGAAGCGGGTACAGGAAATGGCTCCGAGGATCAGGGCAATTGCTGATGAACTGTTGGATAACATAATGGCAAAGGGCGAATGCGATCTTGTTGAGGATTATTCCGGCCCGCTTCCCGTAATAGTTATTGCAGAGCTTCTGGGGATACCTCCTGAAGACAGGATGAAGTTCAAGAAGTGGTCTGACGCGCTTGTTTCAGGCACAAGTGAGGGCATGAATGAGACCAGCAACGAATATTTTGACCCTCAGGTGGCAATGGCAAAGTATTTCAGTGAAATAATCAGGGTGAAAAGGGAAAAGCCGGGCGACGATTTAATAAGTTCACTAATACAGCAAGAGGTTGATGGTGAAAAGCTATCGGAAATAGACCTGCTGGGATTCTGTGTTCTCCTCCTCGTGGCTGGAAACGAGACAACTACAAATCTCATAACGAATGCTGTTCTCACACTCTCGAACAATGCTGACCAGCACCAGAGGGTATTCGCGGACAGGACACTGATCCCGGGTATGCTGGAGGAAGTTCTGAGATACAGGTCCCCTGTGCAGTCCATGTTCAGAACCTGCAGGAAGGACATTGAACTGGGCGGGAAACTCATTCAGAAAGGGCAGGTTGTTCTTGCTTGGATAGGTTCTGCCAACCATGATGCGGCAGAATTCCAAAAGCCTGAAGAATTCCTTATCGATAGGACGCCAAACAGACACATTGCCTTTGGAGAAGGGGTGCATTTCTGCCTGGGGGCGCCACTCGCAAGACTGGAAGCTAAGATTGCCATGGAAACTTTGCTTGAAAGGGCTGGAAAAGCAACTCTCAAAGAAGGCACACAGCTTGAACCCCTGAATGGAATCATTGTCTTTGGCGTGAAGCATCTTCCTGTTTCTTTTTCCAATGAATAGCAATCGCGTTTTACCTCTAGTAATGGGGATCGGTTTGAAAGAAGAAATGGAAGTTAAAAAATAATAAATAAGAAGATAGAGTAAATTATATTTATTCCCCGAGCACCACAGACCTGTATAGTTTGAGGTTTGCAGCTGCAATGAGAATGACAATGCCCAGGCCAATGCCAAACAACGATTCCTGGAATGTTGAAGTTGCGCTGAAGGGCTGAATCACTGTAATCAATACAAATGCACCAAGTGTGAAAGCACCGCCGAGCGTGTTCCTCATTTTTCTGGAAAGAGGCTTATAATGCTTTTTTTCCACAGCATGCCTTGAATCCCAGATGGTGTAGGCGACCATAGTCACAAGGAGGGCAACAACCATGGCCATTAAAATGCTCGGCACATAATACACCGGATTCCTGTACCTTATGAGGGCATCTATGAGCATTCCCAGGCCAAATCCCGAAACACCAAGCAGGCTCAATGAAATGGCCAGCTGTGAAAAATGTCCTGCATCCATGCCAGTTCTCTGGTAATTCTTTGAAAGATAGTATACCAGAGGGATAACAGTCAGGATGGGCAGAAGGAAGAATGCCAGCACCTGTGAAGTTGGTATGGAAACACCAGGTGTCAGGGCGCCCCAGGCGGAAAGCCCCACAAAGAAGATGACCCCGAGAATCGCGAGGCCGAATGTTATTGGCCTCTCTGTGAGCTTAAGGCTTGGTGACCTGTCTATGTATGGCAGCAGAAGAAGGTAGAAGACCGGGATGCCTGCAAATATGAGAGTTGCGTAGAATGGGCCCGGGCCAGCCATAAAGCTGAAATCCACTGCCTTATACACGAAGAGCAGGAACCATGGAGGGTACGCAGGCACATTCTGGGCCAGGGGACTTGTGGGAGAAACCTGCGGGAATGGGGAAAACAATGCTGGCACGGCCGATCCCAGGGCTGCGACGACAGACGTTATGATCAGAATGGCTGCTATTGTCATCATGCCGATCTGCAGCATATAGAACAGGTTGTTTGGATACCAGGGCTTGTACTCAGGCTTTTCCTCATCTATGGCCGGTGCCTTGTAGTTTGCATCCTTGTGCGAAGGCATAATAGAATT
>JAJZKX010000210.1 GCA_021850745.1 Thermoplasmata archaeon | reverse complement strand
CTTCTGGAAGAGATGGCACCTAAGGGTGTAGAGTTCATTGTCGGAGTGACTCGGGACCCGGTGTTCGGACCTGTTATAATGCTGGGAACCGGCGGAATATACACTGAACTGTTCCACGATGTCACTTTCAGGAGGCTGCCAATCGGCAGGCCAGATGCGCTTGACATGATACAGGAAATCAGGTCAGGGGTTTTCTGCAAAGGATTCAGGAGTACAAAGATAGATTGTGAAAAAGTTGCTGACCTTCTCCTTAAGGTGAGTGGCATGATATCTGGAGGCAAACTTGATATTGTTTCAATGGACCTCAATCCTGTGATTGTGTCTGCGGCTGGAGCTGTTGCAGCAGATGCAAAAATCTCGTTTCCAGTGTGAGAGCAGAACAATATACCATGATACTAACTGTCAGCAAGAGTATTTTTAAGACAGGGTATGACACTTATTCACAGAACCTTGAAAATAAGCCCTGACAAACAATGACACACTAAATATTTCTGGGTATCACTTCATATAGTCAAATCTGTTTGAATACATGAGATTATCTATGTCGGCTTATGAGAGCCTGCTTACCGGCAAACCTGGTGAGAACATGTTCCTTCTTGGAAACGAAGCTATAGCGCGTGGAGCAATTGAAGCAGGAGTTGCTGTTGCTACAACATATCCTGGAACCCCGTCCAGCGAGGTCGGAGACATTCTCTATGAAATAGGGGCTGGGGCCGGGATGAAATTCGAATTTTCCGTGAATGAAAAAGTAGCCATGGAATCGGCATTTGCTGCCTCTCTGGCAGGGTTGAAATCCTTTGTTTTCATGAAGCATGTGGGGCTAAATGTTGCCTCAGATGTGCTCATGAGCATTTCCTATACCGGAACCCGTGGCCCCATGGTCATAATGACTGCGGATGATCCTTCGATGTTCTCCTCCCAGAATGAGCAGGACAACCGCCATTACGCCCATTTTGCGCATGTACCTCTAATCGAGCCTTCAAACCCCCAGGAGGCAAAGGAATTTCTCAAGGTGGCTTTCGAAATATCTGAAATGGAAAGCCTTCCGGTAATATTCAGGACAACCACAAGGATAAGCCATATGAGGGGCATTGTAACCCTTTCAGCAGTTACGGCACCAAACCTCAAAGGAAGATTCAAAAAAGGAGGCAGAAGCTTTGTATCACTTCCTTCAAACGCTTATGGCTTTAAGGATGAACTGGTTGCCAAAATGGGACGCATCGGTGCGCGTGATTTTCAGGGAGTACTGAACAGAAGTGAAGGGGATCATGAATCCAGAATTGGTATTATAACGTCGGGAGAAGCTTACAATGTCACCAGGGACGTGCTTGACAAACACCAGATTAATGTTGAGGTCCTTAAGCTTGGCATCACAAACCCCATGCCTGAAAAAACGACAAGGGAATTCCTGTCAAGGCACGGGAAAATCATTGTGGTGGAGGAAGTAGACCCAATTATAGAATCGGACGTCCGGGCAATTGCCGATGCCGGTTTTCCTGAGGTGACTATCCATGGTAAAATGGATGGTACCATACCCATGAGCCACGAGACTTCGCCCAATACGCTTGAAGAATCACTTGCCGAAATGCTGGGATTCAATGTTGCAGACAGAAAACCATTCATACAGGGAAATGAGCTGCCTCCAAGACCGCCGGTACTTTGCGCTGGATGCCCCCACAGGGCCACATATTTTGCGGTGAAGAGGGCAGTGAAGATGCTTAAACTGAACGACCCCATATACTCCTCAGACATCGGGTGTTACTCCCTTGGCAATTACGAGCCTTTCAGCGAGGCAGACATTATGCTTGAAATGGGTTCTTCTGTTGGTGTTGGAACAGGCTTTACCAGGGTAACCGACCAGAGGATAATCTCGTTCATTGGCGACTCTACCTTCTTCCATTCAGGAATTCCGGCACTTGTAAATGCGGTGAACAACAATTCTCGTATGCTTGTTGTGATCATGGACAATGATGTTACAGCCATGACCGGAAGGCAACCAAACCCCGGGACTCCTGTTTCACTAACTGCAGGAAGGAAGAAAAACCAGTCCATCGAAAATATAGTCAGGTCCCTTGGCATTGACAGCGTCAAGACGGTGGACCCATACAACCTGAAGGAGACACTTGGGGCAGTAATGGACGGCCTGAAGAATGAGGGTGTGTCAGTGGTTATAGCAAAACGCGAATGTGCAATCCTCCGGGACAACAGAATGAGGAAAGAGGGGCTTGAAGTCAAATACCATGTTGTTACTGAAAAATGCTCCTCATGTTACAACTGCGTTGAGAATTTCGCATGCCCTGCCCTTTCAGTATCCAACGGAAAAGTAACCATCGATCCTGTGCTCTGTGATGGATGCGGTGTGTGTGCACAACCTTATGTGTGTCCTTTCAAAGCAATCGAGGTGACCAGCATTGAAAACTAATATATTGCTTGCGGGAGTAGGCGGACAGGGAGTAATAACACTGGGCCTCATAATCTCCCAGGCCGCCATCGAGCAGGGGGAAAACGTGGTCATGTCAGAGATACATGGCCTTGCGCAGAGAGGAGGTTCGGTGACGGTTGATGTCAGAATAGGGGATTACCATGCCCCAATCATACCTGATGGTGACGTGGACCTCACCATTGGCATGGAACCTCTTGAAACAAAGCGCGCATTGTCCAGGGCACCAACAGGGTCCAGGGTCGTCATGAGTACAGAGAAGCTTGTGCCCGTCTCTTTGAGCATCAGGCATGAGGAGTACCCTGACCTGCTTCTTTTGGCTGAATCAATTTCTGAGAATTTTCACCTGAGGACCATAGACGCAGTTTCAGCTGCAAGAAAATCCGGTAGTTTCAAAGCTGCCAATATTGCACTGCTCGGATTTGTAGTTGGAACAGGCTGGCTCGACCTTTCACTGGAATCTGTCAGGAACCAGATCGGCAGGATATTCTCGAAAAAGTCACTCGAAATAAATCTCATCGCACTGGAGTCAGGCCTCGAAATGGGTAAGGCAGCGCAACAGGAATTTTTGCAGCACCCGGCCTAAGGCTTTATGCCAAGATATCCGGTTATAATCCTGTAAGTAAGCCCCCAGACAATCCAGCCGCCATAATCTAATGCTGGAAAACCGTTTTGCGGTTGTGTGGCTCTCCTGTATTCCATTAGGTTCACAACTTTTATTTCCGCCACTTCGGGCCCAGGTTTTGCGCTGGATAAGTCTTCCACATCCAGGACAAACGGATAGACAATAAGATCAGGAGCCCTGAAAGGGGTCACAAGCTGGAGGGCTTCCACAATCTGGTTTTCCACGAGTTCCAGGTTCACTTCTTCACTGATCTCCCTTAGAAGGCCCTGTTGAATGGATTCCCCATTCTTAATGTGACCCCCAGGAAATGCTATATTTCCGGACCATGGATCACCAGGGTACTCCCTTCTCTTTATTAACAGGGAAAGGTTCCTGCTCCTCAAAATGCCTACGGCAGCTTTTCCACCGAACATATAGTACTATGCCAGAAGATGTATGAAATCTGAGACATTCTGTCCCTCAGATATGCCCAATTTTTTGGCTTCTTCTGAAACACCAGCAGCTTTGCTGTCTAGTAGTGTCTTCAAATCGCTCACCCCTGACGGCGTATATGCCTTCCTTTG
>JAJZKX010000209.1 GCA_021850745.1 Thermoplasmata archaeon | reverse complement strand
ACATTGGTGGTGCACAGGCCTTCAGGGACAAGTATGGCATTCCAATCGCCATAGGAAGCAATGATGCCCTGAGGATTAGGAAAATTCAGGAAGACAGGGATGGATTTGGAAAATTCCTGTCAGGGGAACTTGCTGCAAACGGCACTCCATCGGACATCCTTTCAAGAATTGTAGACAGGCACTCAGTACTTGACAATATGTCACTTTATCATGACATAGACCTGGACAGGGAGCTAAAAGGAGGGGAAAAGATTGGAAGCAATATTGAAATCATAAGCAACCCAGGCCATTCACCCGGTTCTATCTCTATACACATACCAGATACGAATTACCTGTTCACGGGAGACCATCTGCTTCCAGGCATTACCCCAAACATAAGTTTTTATGACGAGGAGTCAGATATGCTTGGGCTTTACATTGAAAGCCTGAAGGAGACCCTCAAACTCCATGCAGAAAAGATTTTCCCAGGCCACAGGGATCCTTTCACCAACGGAAACAGCAGGATCCTTGAAATTCTCAACCATCACCTGGAAAGGCTTAATGAAATACTTTCAGTTTCGGGGGGATGGAGCAGTGCGTTTGAGGTTGCTTCAAGAATAAAGTGGAGCAAAGGAAGGACGCTGGATTCAATGAACCTCATGGAAATGAATTTTGCAATTGGCGAAGCCATATCACACCTGAGGCATCTTTACTCTTTGGGAATGGTTGAAAAGAAGGAGAAATCCGGTATATCGACTTTCAAGTCTTCCGGTCAGGCCCTCAAAGCACTGTAGTCTTCGGCTTTCAGAGGTATATTTGTAGCCGCGAGGAGTTCATCTATATGAATTGGATTTGATGACTTTGGAATTGGGTAGGCTTTTTCCATAACATACCTCAATGACATCTGTACCGGCGTAACTCCGTACTTATCAGCCATTGCGACGAGGTTCTGGTAAATTGAAGTCCGGCCTTTCATGATTGGAGTGTATGCAATGACATCGATACCATTCTCTTCACAGAACGGTATCAGTTCATGTTCTGGCGTTCTATTGCTGAAGTTATACTCGACCTGGTTTGCACAGATTTTCGTATTTTCTGTCGCTTCAATGGCCTCTTTCAGCTGGGTCACACTGAAATTGCTTACGCCAATGTTCTTGGCAAGTCCTGAAGCAACTAACTCTTCCATTGCCGATATGGTCTCCTTTATGGGCACACTAGGATTAGGCCAGTGTATAAGGTATAGGTCAATATAATCCGTTTCAAGCCTAGATATACTCTTTCTGGCAGAATCTAAGAGGGTATCATGGGTTAGGTGATCACTCCAGACTTTTGAGATAACAAAAATATTCTTCCGATCATATGCAGAAATAGCTTTCCCTACAATTTCCTCAGTATGTCCCGAAGCGTACATTTCTGCAGTATCGATGACATTGATTCCATGGTCAATGGCGTATCTGATTGCCTTAATGTGGTCCAAATCATGGCTGAAGTCTGGGGATTGCCCTCCCCCCATTTTCCATGTACCCAGCCCGAAGCTCGATACTTTCCTGCCGCACAGCGTATCTTTCATGCTCATGTATAAAGGGTCACCCTAAAATAAGTTAGGTTTCGCCTAAGCTACACCAGTTTCCAGATAAGAATGGTCAGGGAGGCTTTTTATGTTCAGATCAGGGTGTGCAGCCTGCCATTCTTCCAGTGATTCTTTTCCATCCAGGCGGATCGGATCAAAATTGGTGGAACCACAGCTTGGGCATGTCATTGTCAATTTATTGAATATATGCGGCTTGAAGAGATCTGTAGCGACAAAGATGTGTTCGAATTCAATACCACAGTTCTTGCATTTAATTTTCCATTTGTGCACTTTTTTCTCCATGGAATTTGATCTTCTTATGGCATAACTATCTTTGCAGCAATCAATGGCAATATAATTATGTAAAGTCTTACGGTATTGCACTTATGTACAACCCTAAACCCTTTCCAGTTAACGATACAGAAAGACTTGTCAAATTTGCCAGAGAGCATAATTTTGGGCACCTTTTTTCATCTGGCAACGGGGAGCCGGCAGTAGCCTCTATTCCAATGCTCGTAGATGATGAATTCAGAAGAATTCGTGGTCATATGGCGCTGGCCAATGGACTATGGAAAGGGCAGGAAGGAAAGAAAGTACTTGTTCTGTTCGCTGGTCCGAATCATTATATTTCACCAGGGTGGTATGAAGAGGATCATGCTGTTCCTACATGGAATTATGCCAATGTGGCTGCATCAGGCCAATTGAGGCTTATAAAAGACACGGAAAAGAAGATAGAAATCCTCGATGAACTGACCCGAATTCATGAGCAAAGCTTGGGTAGAGACTGGTGGGCTGACTGGAGTGATCCGCAATACAGCGGGATGCTCAAGGCAATCGTTGCCTTTGAAATTGAGGTAACAAATGTTGAAGGAAAATGGAAACTGAGTCAGAACCACCCCAAGGAAAAATGCTTCAATGTAATCGGGAACCTCGGGGCCCTGGGGACGCCGGAATCAATGAAAATTGCGGAAATGATGGCCTCAGCCTGGATGTAGTCCTCCCTCAGCCAATGATTGAAGCTCATTTTCTCATTTGTCAGACAGACAAAAAACAAGATATTCCAGTTTTTTCTGTTCATTCATGGAATTTCCAGCAAAAGTAGGAAAAAAATATGTCATACAGATACCAAAGAACATTAGGGATTTTGAGGAAATAGCTGAAGGCGATGCAGTTGTTGTTACACTTCAGAAGAAGGACAGCATTGAAAGGGCCAAAGTCAGGCTGGAGAGCGTTTGGGCCAGAATGTGAAATAAAGCCCAAATTTTCATGATTACATAATACTACATTATACAAGTTTTATTACAATGAAAACTTCGTGGCTTTAACCGAAGTAGCATTAACGCAAAAAGATGTATATTCACATTAAATCGACATTAGACAAACCTTTGAGCAACTCAATATTTCTAACCTCCGATTATGACTGCTCCAGTTTGAGGGACAAACTGTCAGGAGTTATACGGGGCAGAAGGATTTTTATCATACCTTTCAACAGGAAGAATGGAGACCGGAAAACGACCCTTGGTAAAGCATACGTAAGTTCCCAGTGGCACTGCATAGAATTGAATGAATCGATTGAGTGCGATTTTGAGGACTTTGACGGAATAATGCTCAAAGTGAGAACAGATAATGCCCATCAGCTCCTGTTTGCTTTAAGTGATATAAAGGACTTATTTGTTGAGAAGGCTAAAAAAAGGTCAATGCTATAACGCTCCTTTCACATCCTAATTAATCATTTTAAATTTGTAATAGAATTGCAGGTTCAGTTGCTGGACAAGAGCAAATTGTTATAGGAGATCAAAAGGAGGCTTTGTTTTCGATAGAAGTAGTGTTCTTGTAATATGGGGCAGTAATTAGAAGAGTCTGTGTCGAAGATTATAGTTGTTTCAGTTTTTCAATGCAAATTTTTCCGTCTTCCATCGTAAAGACAACTACATTGTCATCCTTGGTCAATCCTAGTTTTTCTGCTACTTTCCTTGGCAGGGTTATTCTGAGGGAATTACCATCCCTGCTCTTGATATGCGCAACGTCAATGATTGCCTTCTTTGCCTGTTCCATTTTACTTCGATATTTCAAGTCATAAATACGCTTTTCGAAAT
>JAJZKX010000208.1 GCA_021850745.1 Thermoplasmata archaeon | reverse complement strand
GCCAGAAATATAAAAGATCCAGATACCCTTGAAAGAGCAGATATTATAATTTCGTCTGCTACACCAAGTTCAATCCCCATGTAATCTGGTCCAACTTTTCCCTGGGTTATGTATACAAGAACACGCAAGTCTTTGTCTGCACGAGAAAACATTTCTGCAATAAGGTCTACCAGCTCCGTCCTCTTTCTTGTTTCGGACATTCTGTTGAAGGTTTCTACAGCTTCTCTGAACAGCACCTGTGATCCATCTCAGATCATGTCCAATCTAATAAATGGTTCAATCTGGCTCTGATATTGTTATTTCAGTTTCCTTGGGAACATTAAGGGCTGATCTGTTAAGGAATATGAAAGAAACAGCCCCGACAAGGCCCATCAGGCCAATTAGTGACCAGGAAACACTGTATCCAATTACTCTGGCAAATATTCCGAAAATCGTTGGGCTGAATGCGCCTATTATGTTCTGGACAAAATTTACAAAGGAGAGGGAAAAGGATATCATCCCTGGATCTTTTATATTTCTGGCCGAAAATGTATAGAGAATAGAAAGTGTATTTACAGTTAACATGCCAAGAACTGCAACCTCAATCAGAATTTCCGTAAAACTCCTTGAATAGCCAAGTAGAATTACAAGGACGGAACACATAATAATTACTGCCACAAACTGAGCGATCTGATGGCGGTTCCTTGCGAATATGTATCCTCCTATTACGCCCCCTGCAAACCCTATGAACAGAAAAAGCATGTCAAGAATGCTGGCGCTCTGAGATGAAAAACCTAACTGGGTCTCAAGATAATAGACAAGGAGCTGTCCAACCACCGTTTCAGATAGAATACCAGAGAGAGCCATAACAGGAAGAATCCATATATTCTTTTTCCTTAGTAGATTTCCAGCGTTCCTGGCTGCTCCCCGAAAGGATGAGGATGTCACGCGAATGTCCCTTAGCACGATGAAATTCTCCAGTGCTAGAATTAGCATTATCATCCCGGCAATATCCAGTGGTGTCCGCCATCCCAGATATATATCAAGAAAATTCCAGCCTATTATCCCTATTCCTGCGCCAATATTGAAGGAGCCATTGAAAAGGCCAACATGAAAAGGATAGTTAGATTCTGGAACTATCTGATGCAGAAGACCCAGAGCAGGAGAGAAGAAGAATGCCGATCCCAGTCCGGCAAAAAATCTTGCAGCTATGAGCTCTGGAAGGTTCTGAGACTGGGCAGTACCTATAACAGACAGGCCAAGTACGGCAATCCCGAACACAGATGTCTTCACATTGCCTATTCTGGATGATAGAATACCTCCGGCCATCTGAAATACAGCCAGACCAATGTAAAAAGAGGTGGTCATAACTCCAAGCGAGACTATTCTCAGATCGAAATTGGATGCGATATAACTCAGGCCAGGGGCTATATTAAACCAGTTCATTCCATAGACAGCACGGCTGAAATTTATTGAGGTGGATCTCACTCTGTAGTTCAATCCCTCGACCATAACGTTCAGCTATATTTATGTGACCGACCAAGATCAGCTGTTATCCTGTCAAGAACAATGTACCTTGACCATTGCTCATCTTCAGCTCGTGAATAGTATCTTTCCTTTGATGTAACGGATAATCTCCGGAACTCAATGCCCGGATATGAGATTTCAGTGAGAACAAGTGGTATTGGCGATGCCGGTTTCCTGGACCAACCCCGGATATTGAATGGGTCCGTTAAAAGACCTTTTGAAACATTTTCAGTGCTGAATCCAACTATATTCCTGATCTGCATCCATACGAAGCTCTTTGCAGTAAAGTCTACTCTCACTGTCTTTTCCCCTGTTCTCAGAACCTGGATCTTCTCTATTGTCCGGACTGGATTTCTTGAATCTCTCCTGCAGAACTGATGGAAGTCATGAGTTCCAACAAACATCGATAACTGGGAAGAAAGGAGATCTTGATCAAATTCACCCCTGAGGAAGTAACTGTATGTCTTTCTCAGGCAGTGCCTGGGGTTAGCATCCTCATTCACTTCTGCATACCCGGTGAAGAATATTCCTCTGCAATGGGAATTCAATATGCCGGCAACTTTCTGGGCTGATTCTTCGGTGGATATTTTAAGCACATTCCCTGTTGCGGATACTCCCCTGTCAGTTCTTGCTGCGCATGCAATGCCATCTGCAAGCGAATTTTCCTCAAGAACACTGATTATTGCATCTTCTATGCTGTTGTTGCCATTTCCCCTCTGAAATCCTGAAAAATTATAACCTTCATATCCGAACCTGAGGAAATAGTACACTGCCAGTCATCAGCAAGAATTTAAAATACATTTCATGGATTGCATCGAGTTGATACAGATAGCGGGCCTAGGAGTTTCCGGTGCGTACCTGCTTAACAGGCTTTCCAGTGAAGGGATAGAATGTGAGGGATATGATCCGAGACCCGATGGTTTCCCCGTTCCTTGCGGTTATGCCCTGAATTCTAGGCTCTTCTTCAGGTTCTGTGAACTGGCATCCCTGGATTCCGAGAAATATATTCAGGTCGTGGCAGATGATGTGATATTCACAAACAGTGCTGGGAAATCTGTACATTTTTCACCGGCAGGCCTTGCAACAATTGATAAAAATGCCTTTCTTGCAGATCTTGTGGAGGGAAAAAAACGCCACCATTCCCAGTTGAAAAAGACAGACAGCAGCATAACTATTGATGCCACTGGTGTCAGCAGGTCCATTCTGGGGCCCGTAGAACAAGATTTCACAATGAGGACTATAGAATACATTTCAGATCCCACGGGAGATTCAGGATTCCGATTCAGGTTCTTCCCCTCTGGATCAGGTTACCACTGGATATTCCCTCTCAAAAGTTTCAGCCATGTAGGAGCAGGATCAGATGATCTGGATGCCATACGGGAATCACTAGAAGGGACTCCGCATAGCCGGGTCCTGTCACGGAACATAAGACTCAAGCCTCTCTTTGATAACATCTCCTCAGGCAATGTTATAGGAGTTGGTGAATCAATAGGGACCGTATCGCCAATTACCGGTGAGGGCATTGTGCCCAGCCTTGAATGTGCGGAAATTCTTTTTCAGATACTCAGGGAAAACGATGACCTTGACACAATTCTTGAAAAGTACAGTGAACAGCTGAGGCAAAGTTATTCCAGATACCTCAGGCTCTTTGATCTCCTCATGAATGTCCGAAACAGCAGGTTGCTGAGCCTTAGAAACTTCGGCGCCCTATCGCCAGCAAGGGAGGATCTGCGGTACTTTGGCATAGAGGCGAGCATTACAAAGATAATAGCAGCACTTCTATGATTTTCTTCGAGTTAAGACCATCAATATACTGAATCTTTCTTTTACATGAGTAGGGTAAAGATTCAGATGTGATGTTGATAAGGTGGTTGTCTGTATTATAGAACTCCACCGTCAACAGGAATCATAGCATCGGTGGTTGCACCGAATATATCCTCATTGACCAGTGCCAGAAGGACATTTGCAACATGTTCAGGGAGAACCTCTCTCCTGAGCAGGTTTGTTGTTTTATATTCCTCAACGGTCTGGCCTTTTGCTTTTGCTCTTGACTCAAGAACTCCCCCTTCCCATATCAGGGAACCACGGAACACCTTGTCTGGGTTGATTATGTTAGACCGGATCCCATATTTCCCTCCCTCTTTGGCGACAGGGTAACAATAGAAA
>JAJZKX010000207.1 GCA_021850745.1 Thermoplasmata archaeon | reverse complement strand
CATCTCACAGATAGAGCTCAAGGACCAGGTGCTTTCAGCGGATTTTGTCTACCTTAGATTCGGAACACCTGATCATCATATTTTAATAGCCACGACAAGGCCGGAACTCATTGGGGCATGCATTGCCATAATCGTTAACCCGGCAGACGAAAGATACAGAGCACTAATAGGAAGCAAAGTCAGGGTTCCCATTTATGGCCACGAGGTCCCAGTGATTTCGGATGAGTATGCACAGATGGACAAAGGAACAGGCGCTGAAATGCTATGTACATTCGGTGACCAGAACGACCTTGCGCTCTGGAGAAAATACAGCAACCTTGGACTCAGGGTAATTATTGACGACAGGGGGAGGATGAATGAGCTTTCAGGTGACCTCAAAGGCTTGAGCATCCAGGAAGCCAAAAAAGTCATGGGCCAGAAGCTCAGGGACGCAGGATTCGTGGAAAAGACTGAAAGGATAAAGCACTCTGTTAATACACACGAGCGCTGCGACACCCCCATTGAGATAAGCATCAGCAAGCAGTGGTCGGTAAAGTACCTGGACCTCAGGGAAGGTTTAAAATCAACTGCTGCAGAGGTCAATTGGATCCCTGAACATATGAGGATCAGGCTCGACAACTGGATAGAGGGCCTGAAATGGGACTGGCTCATTTCAAGGCAGAGATTCTTTGGTGTCCCATTCCCTGTTTGGCACTGTAGAAAATGCGGCAAACCGGTATTCGCCAGTGAAGATCAGCTCCCCGTGGACCCTAGACTGGACAAAGTTGATTTGAAGTGCACAGGATGCGGTTCATCGGATCTTGAACCGGACACTGACATAATGGATACATGGGCAACATCATCCCTCACCCCCAGGCTATACCTGATTCCTGACAGGCTATTCGATTTCCTTTATCCCATGGATATCAGGTTCCAGGGTCATGACATAATCAACTTCTGGGCATTCACGACCATTGTGAGATCACATATTCACGATGGTCTGGCTCCGTGGGATACCATTGCAATCAGTGGCAATGTTTATGATCCGCTTGGGCAGAAAATGAGCAAGAGCAAGGGTAACATAGTGGAGCCGCAGGACCTCATAAAGCAGTACGGTGCAGATTCAGTAAGATACTGGGCTTCCACTACTATCCCCGGCGATGACATAAAGGTGAAGGAGCAGGATTTTGTCAGAGGACGCAGGACCCTCATAAAGATGTCCAATGCAGCCAATCTTGTGAAGATTATCACAGGCACTGAAAAGGCCCCCTCCAATCCCGGGAAATTAAAATATCCTGTAAACAGGTGGATACTGGGAAAGCTTAACACGGTCATTGAAGCCTGCACAGCCAATATGGAACAGTACCAGGTTTCACGAGCACGGGCTGAGCTGGATAATTTCTTCTGGAACGTGTTCTGCGACAACTATCTCGAAATTGCAAAGAGCATCAACAACAGGAAGGAGACAGTAGCCAGCGAACTGCTTGAGGAAGTTGCGCTGACCCTCAATTATGTACTTGCGCAGACAATGAAAATGTATGCGCCTGTACTTCCATTCATTACAGAGGAGATTTACCACATGCACAACCTCGGCACTGGGAAGAGCATCCACCTTGAACATTGGCCAGTACCCCTGGAACTGGGAATATCTGAGAAAGACGTTTCTGACTTTGATTATGTGGTCTCAGTGATTTCGGCAATTAGGGCCTTCAAAACTGAAAGGAAACTTTCAATGAATACCGAAATTGGCGGGATAACCATTGGAGGTAATGAGGAAATAATTAGGTCCAATGCAGAAATTATCAGGATTTCCATGAATTCTGGAAGCATAACCGCTGTCGGTTCCCAGGCTATTGAAGTGAGGGAAACAAAATAATTATCTCTTACAAAAACGATTGTAGGTTGAGTGTGAAGATGTTAGAAAGGCCGAGAAGAAACCGAATTGCCAAAATAGGGGCAGTTTTTATAATTGCCTCCATGGTCTTGTTTTCACTCTCAGTTTACTTAGTAACAAGCAATACATCTTTGGCCAACAACGTGACAATTGCTCCGGGCAGTTCATACACCCTTTCTGATGGTTATGTCAGTGCCGGGGACGATATTGACTACACCGTTTCAACTAACCTCGCTTCATTCAACATCACCACATATCTTTTTGTCTCATCCGGAAATTCATTTGGCAACGGTAGTGCCACCCAGAAATCTAGCCTTACTGGAGTGGTTGTTTCTCCCAGTTCCGGCAATGTGTCCCTTGTGATCAAGAACACTGGAAGCCAGTCAATAAATGTTGATGCCTCTGTTGGGAAGATAGTTTATACCACGCTCCTGACAGTTGTGACCGGGCTTGTGCTATTGCCGAGCGGAATCGTCCTCGTTGGCCTCTATTACTATTCAAGGCACGTGGAAAAAAGAAAGGAAAGAAGATTAAGAGAATATTAAAATTAGAGAATGGGAAGGTACCTGTCTAGTTCCCATGTTGTTACATGTGACCTGAAGGCGTCCCATTCCCTCTGCTTCACTGTTATGAAATTCTCAAAGATGTGCTCTCCAAGAATATCCTTCATGAGCTTGCTGTTCCTGAAGTGATGCAGCGCTTCACCGAGGCTTTCTGGCATGCTCTGGATTCCACCTTTGGCTCTCTCTTCTGCCGTCATGTGGAATATATCCTTCTCAGTGGGACCGGGTGGCGTAAGCTTGTGCTCAATTCCTTCAAGACCCATTCCAAGAATAACTGCAAACTGAAGGTATGGATTGCCTGCCGAGTCTGGGCATCTGAGTTCCATCCTCTTCCTCATGCCGGTTCCTGCGGGTACCCTCACAAGTGCGGACCTGTTCTTGTTGGCCCAGGATATGTAAACTGGCGCTTCGTAACCAGGGATAAGGCGCTTGTATGAGTTTCCCCAGGAGGCAAGTATGGCTGCCGCGGAGTTTATGTTCTTAAGTATCCCCGCAAGATAGTTCATTCCAAGTTCGCTGATGCCGTATTTCGCATTTGCGTCGTAGAAGAGGTTCTCCTTCTCGCCGGTGGACATGATACTTGAGTGGACATGCATTCCTGATCCATTTACCCCGTTTATTGGCTTTGGCATAAAAGTCGCGTACATGCCGTGCTTCTGCGCAACATTTTTGATTATGTTCTTGAGCATTGTTACCCTATCAGCCATTACAAGGGCCTGTCCATACCTGAGGTCAATTTCCTGCTGCCCGTATGCAACCTCATGGTGTGCTGCTTCAGGCTGGTACCCAAGGTCGTACATATGCTTGAGTATCTGCTGCCTTATTTCATTGGCAGAATCAATTGGGGTGTTGTCAAAATATCCCCCATAATCGCTTGGGATAGCTGTAGGGTTGCCCTCGTGGTCCCTCTTGAAAACGAAGAACTCAAATTCCGGTCCAACGAAGAAATCCATTCCCTTGTCGTTGAGCTTCTTCACTGTTCTCTGTAGAACATATCTAGGATCTCCGGGAAACCTTTCACCGTCAGGGGTGTAAATGTCACAGATGAACCTCACGGTCTTGAATCCGTCCCTTCCCTCAGGCAGTATAGTGTATGTGGAAAGATCAGGATGTGCCCTCATGTCCGATTCCTCTATCTGGGCATAGCCAGCAACTGAACTCCCGTCAAAAACCACTCCCTCAGTCAGGGCGCTTTCAAACCTGTTCCTGGGGATAGTGAGCGTTTTGACCGCACCAACAATATCTGTGAACTGAA
>JAJZKX010000011.1 GCA_021850745.1 Thermoplasmata archaeon | reverse complement strand
CAATAAGATCATTTATCCCGTTTTCAGAAAGGATATGGGGGCAATTGAAGATTTAGAGTAGCGAAAGGGGGTGAAAATGATGGCATCTAACAAAGTTATACGGACGGGTCTGGAGGGGTGTGCCCAATTTTGTTCGTTTAATGGGGGCTGTATCATAATGCCTTCATTTTCGAATTTTATAAATTCTATTTCCCCTTTGATTGCTGATAGATTGGTTGAAGAGTTCAAGTTGATGTTCTGGAGAGAGCCCCTAACTTTAGAAGAACTTCTGGAGGTGCTTGAATAATGAAGGAACAATTTGATCTCAGGCAAATCCCTGACCATCAAACACGTCTTGACAGATATATGGAAGGAATGAATGGGGAGATTGTTTCACCTTCTAAGCTCTCCTGGCTTTTCTTCGGAGATTTTATAGTGTCCAATGATGAACTGGTTAAGTGGGAATCCAGGCATCCCACTGATTGTTTCCGGATATCATCCAATCCCATACAGCTGAGGATATCCATTTCAGTTGATGAGACCTACAACAGGATCATCCACGAGAAGAATACCAAGAGGAGGTATGGAAGATGATGTCAAAACCAATGTTCCCTGCAAGAAATCAATTTTTTAATTTGTTATATAACAAAACTTGCTATATACAGAAGCCGAAAAACACGGGTTCGAGAATTTTGTTATATAACAAAATTATTTTTTCAACATCACAGAAAAACAGTATTTTCCTTTTTTTCAGTAATTTAATTAAATATTTAAATTATTTAAATTATTTTGTTATTTTTTCTTTTTTTATTTTTTTAATTTTTAATTTTAAGAGGTATGATCATGAATAATGGAAATAAATCATTTAAACAAGCAAAAGTGGGAAGGCCAAACAAAGGGTACGAGAAGCACATTATGAGATCTGTCGTTTCCGATCTAACGATAGAAGAATATCTGAAGGAGCATCCTGATGTGAATGCAAGCGAGGTTTTCAGGTTAGCTGTCTATTCGCTGATGCCAAAAGGTGATACAAAAATTAGGCTGGACAGGCTTGAAAAGGAGATTAAAGATAAGAAAATCAATATCAGGATAAAGGAACTGGAAGCTCAGGAACTTAGAAATAAGATTGAGTTTGAGGAATCCATCAAGTTAGACATTAGGCTTGAAGAGGACTGCGGAGCATGGTATCTAAGAGATCTAATTGTTAAGAAGAAATTAAGCGTGTATTTTTCACCATTTCACAAAAGAAACATACTTGCTGAAGACAGTAGTGAAATGATGCGAAAACACCATCTTATGCTTAATTTAGATTCGTTCGTAGAGAAATCAGAGATAGAAAATGAAAGAATGAAAATTATGCCTGTTGAATGGTATAAACAATTCAAACCTATTTTTACGTTGCCAGAGTTGAAGGAAACTATCAAGAACAGAATGAGGCCGGAATACCTGAAGCAGGAAGTCCGGGTTGAAATGATTCCTAAGGAGGAAGAGCAGTAATGTCAGTTAGTGATGAATCTGCCCTGTTGGAAGAATACATCCAGGAAGAATGGGAAGCCTTCAAAGTATCCTCTGTAAATAATGGGCTGAGAATCGACCAAAGGAACGAAGGCGAAGCATTCACCCTATTCATGTGCGGCGTTCTGTCCGGTGTCAATTATCCCGTACCTAAGCCAAAAAAGGAAAAGGAGAGTGATTAAATTACATCAAAAGGCACTGCAGCTGAGGGAATATTCCTGAAGCTCCTACTCAACAATGGGATAGAAGCAGAGCATGGCTCTCCGACAAGACCGGGAGACATTATCGTGCCACCCAACGTAATTATTGAGATCAAGGATCCAAAGGAAAAATCGTTTTCATTCAAGCGGCATTCAGGAAAGGGAGAAGAGCAGTGGAAGGTCCTGAAGGCAAAGGTCGAATCATTTCCCTGGCTTGAGATATTTTATGTTGTAAGATTTGCCCGGAAGGAATGGCGATACTATCAGATGCCAGTAGAAGCAAAAACCCTGAAAATTTCTAATGGAAGTGATGTTGGTAATTTAATCAATCTCCTGAAGGAAAGACAGAATCTTATGCCAAGGCAGAATCTCATGCTCACAGATCCTATGGAGATGGCCCAACACATAGGAGGAAGAAATTCAGAAAAGGGGGCCCTAAAATGACACAGAATAAACAGAGGCATGCGATCTATGTTGCAGTCAGAAGGAAGCATCCCGATTGGCCCCCGGAATTGGTCAAGAAAGAAGTGGATAAACTCCAGGGTTCACATAAAGGTTCACAAATAGATTCACAGGTTCACATTCCAAGGAAACCTGAAAGTCCAGAGAATACGCTGATTAGAAATAAAAAAGGTTCACATGATGGTTCACAAACAGGTTCACAATCTGACCTTGTCCTGGAAAAAAAGCAAGAGCACTATCTTCTTTCTTACAGCCGGAACAAATACCAGTTTGTGCTGTATTCAGTGGATACTTCCGGGAGAAAAAGTTTGATTAAGAGCTGCAGGAAGAATGACATTCTGAAATTAGGCCCCTGTGAAATTCAACTTACCTGGGGCCCTGATATGGAGGTGAAGGAATGATCCAGATGCATTTCGGAGTTGATGACTGGACGGATCTATCCACAGAATCTCCAACTGAGTTCATTCGGGAAGTGGAGAGGAGATATCCGGACATGCCCGGGATATTCAGAAAATTCATTTCCCTGGTGAAGGAGGGAAGAGTGGCAGGAAAAGAATTCTCAAGGAAAGCTTATCCATCCTTGGAATCCATAAGGCCCGGGGACTGGATTATACGGCCATATCAACAAAACATGATAGATGTGCTGAAAGATTGTATAAAAAGAGGTAGGTTAAAATGAAATCTGTTACTGAAGTAACAAAAATCAATAATGAAAGACAGTTGAAGCTCATGGATGAGGATATCTTGCTTCCAACTATCCAAGTCAATCTTGATCATATAGATAGGGTAATTTTGGACATATTCCTAAGACACCCTTCTTGGCGTTATAAAGTTCAGCAAATCAATTATATTTTAGAATATCAGAATATATCTATAAAACCGATGGAAATAGCAAAAAGGCTTGATTTTTTTGTGAGAATAAGCGTATTAAAAAAAGAAAAAGGTTCTAGGGTTTATATCTATTCTATGATAAAATAAAAGAAATATGATTACAAATTGTCATTTTTTATTGAACTATATATCGCATTTACAAGTATTTTTGAAGGGTATTCCATCCTAAGCGACGATGTTCTTACAAAATCTTCTATCTCACCTTTGGTAATTCTTTGCCCTTCAGGAATAATACGTCTCCTAGCCTTTAAAAAATCCTTCTTCAATTTAGAGATTACCTCAGGTGTTAAACCCTTCTGTCTTTCTGATTCTAAATAAGCGGATGTTGCGATATCGATATCTTCAAATTTTTTCACCAATTGATTTCTTTCTTTCTTCGTGAGATTATCTGGTAAATTCGATAGTATAAACGATAATAATTTATCCGAACCAAACAAATATGAGTCAAAATCTTCTTGTTCTTTTTCCTCGTCAGAATTTATAATAATACCAAGTTCTTCCTCACTAAGTTCACACATTTCTAATACCCAATCTCTAAAAAGTTTTTCAAAATTTAAAAATCTCATATTATATCCATTTTCCTCGATTAAAGGAACAAAAATTTCTTTTATGAAAGCCTCGGGTTCAATGTCCTTTAATAAAAATTGATCTTTGATAAAATTGATAAGAATAATTTTTCTTTTATCAATTAGGTCTTCATTTTCTTCTTCCTCCACGTCGTCATATTCTAAATCACACCATTCTTTGGAATTTAATTCCAAAGATATGTCAAGATCATTTTGAATGATGTGCAAATCAACACTGTATGCCTTTTTGTTTTCATCGTCAATGGTTTGTGATTCTATAAAAATTACTTTTTCATCATAAATCCGTGCTAAATTGAAAAAATTATCCAAATATGGTACTGAATCTTCAATAATTTCAATATTTTCTAAACTCTTTAAAAATATGATTATGCCATCTTTTCCATCAATAGAGTCAATCTCAACAAGTCTCATTTGCCCATCGAAAGAGCTTAGTCTCTCTTTGATGAATCTTATTAGGCTTTCAACATCGTTCGCTTTTTTATTTTCCATTATTGATCAAAATTCTATATTTATTAAATACTTAAAGTTATGATTAACTTTTGATAAGGTGAATCAGACGGCTGAATCATCTGATCCGTTAATAATTATTTTTCAGTATATAATCAATGGCAACCACAAGTCGAGCAAACAAGTTTCAAAAGTTGGCCCTCAACAGGAGCTACATGGGGATGGGGCTGGCCACAATCATTCTGGCCTCCATACTCTCCCTGCTTTTTGTTGTATCTCTTTTCGCAAGGCCCACTATAGTCATAGCACATGGAAAGATCCTATACCTTGATGGGATCATCGCATCCGCAATCATCCTCGGGGCCATGGTGTGGGCCCTCATAGAAGCCCTAACTCCCCCTGGAGGAATTGTTTCACTCATATGGAGGGCAGGCCTCGGGATCATTATAGGCGGAGCTGCAGGAGCATACATCGGATACATCTTCGACTTCTCCCAGTATATCATCATCCCCTTATACCACGGAAATTTCTATGCTCAGGCATATGCCTTTTGTATTCTGATATTTGGCTTTGCGGTTATATGGGATGCTGCATGGTCCCACAGGCACGGATACCTCGGGCAGAAAGCAAAGAATGCAAAGAAGGCAGGATACAAGGAGTCCGGAAGGGCCAAGGGATACAGGAAAATGATCGGCCTGATCCTGGGCCTCATATTCGTATTCCTCATGATCCCTGCATCTGGATATGTGGGGACTGCGTTCGCATCCCTGAATGATCACAATGGCCTTTCCTTCCCGGTCACATCCTTCACAGGAACGAGTCCCTCTGGAAATGTGTCCACATCATCATTTACAAATTTTGCAAGTGGAACTGAAATGGTTTCTAACACATCTCTCAGCAGCTCCTATTCCTCTCCCAGTGCACCGGTCTACTTCACGGGATACTTCCGGGGATATCTTCCCACATACATCTCGAAGAATTCCACAGGGGCGAATGTTACGAACTACATCCAGACGTTCTACCTCACCACGAACCTGACCATTGGGGAACTTTCATCCAATGTATACCAGAACATCTACCTGTCCATGGGATATCCCGGAGAATACAACATTTCACTGGGAACAGGAAATGCATCCACTTTCATGCCTATTGCCTCCCTTGACCAGAACCAGACTATGAATATTACCTATGATTTCAGAGGAGGTTCATCAACTCTGGCAGTTGCATATCCATCTACCACTGCTTCTCCAGATGCAGGGATAATAATATCACGTTCGCCGCCTGAAACACTCGCTTCGTACAATTTCGCAATCTCTCCCTCAATGCTGACAGGAAACCAGTCCCATAAGATAACATTCGAAGTGCAGACGCATAATCAGACTGAATTCGGGATGTATTACTTCGCTGTTGGCGCAACCTCGCCCACTCTTGCGGGGCCCATACAACTGGAGGATGTTGGATATGTAATCGGATCAGTCCTGACAATCGTGGCAGCATCTCTTGAGATCCCCTGGATAGATCTCAGGCCCCTGCCAGGCGTCAGGAAAAGGAGGTCAAGAGCATGAACTCCTTCAACATTAACTCAATACTCAACCCCATTTTTTCCTCATTCACATCATTCCTGGGCATCATAGTGGGGGCATTCTCAAACCTCTTCGTGATCATATTCGGTTCCTTCGGGGACGCAGTGGCAGTCATGTTCGTGTCCTTCGGAGCTTCAACTGCCTCGTACGGGGTAGCAGCACCCATAGTGTTCGTGGCATCACTGGGCGGTGCAATCATAGTGGCCTTCGGAGTGTTCATGATCGTCGGCCCTGAGAAGGACATAACAGAAGCGGAGGATGATCTCTGAATGGGATTCACGGAGGAGATCTTCGGAGAGATTGAGGGTTTTGTTCTGGCACTCCTGCCTATGTTCTCCTCATTCATTTCTTCCATCCTTGATTCCACAGGGATGGCATTCTCCTCTATCATTTTCTCTTCCATCATGCCTGCGGGCCTCTTTGGCCCCGCCATCATGGTATTTTCCTTTGGGATGACGTTCGCACTCGCCATGGGGGCCTTCTCCTTTGTTAAGGGCATATCTGACGTGACAGGTGGGGCCTGATGTCCTGGATATCCAATCCGTATCTTCCATGGAACTGGCCTTCGGATCTTTCCCATTCCTTTGTCACACAGCTTGAATCTGGCATAGAATACCTGCTCCATGTATTCCTTTTCTCTATCCTGTCAATCATTCAGTCGATCCTGTCCTCATTCGAATACATGTTCAGCTCTGTTCTCCTTGGAGTTGTTTATTCTTTCCAGAGCCTTGGGCCCCTTGGCCTTCCCATGTTCACAGCCCTCTTCATTGTGTCTGCAGGCATTTCCATGGATCTCTTCCACTTTGCCCATGATCTCCCAATTGTAGGTGATTTCGTATGAAAGATAAAATCAATAAAATTTTGAATAATGAAAAAAACAGAAAATTACTGATAATATTGCTTGCCCTTGCACTTGTTTCCACCGGATCAACCTTCATGCTCCTCCAGCAGGGGCCAGTTCCGGTAGTGGTCGGAATTCCTCCGGGAGGAACCGTGCCCCCTTCGAACAACACGACTGCAACACCGTCCACTTCAATTACCATTGCACTGACCGGATCGCATCCTGGAACATCATCATCCCCTAACCTTCTTCCAGGAGAACCCATCAACCTATCCGTTCAGGCCTCATTGGCTCCTCAGGGATGGCAGATCCATGCAGTCAACTGGACCGTAAGTTTCTCTCACCTTTCATATTGTCCAAAGTTCCCACTCAATGAAACATTTCGAACCATAGGAACCCGTCTCACTGTTCAAGGAGTTTGGACGACGGGAATTATGTCTTTCGCAAGTTCCAAAAACATATCTCCGTACAACATTAGTGCAGATCATAACTATATCCACATAAACGTGTCTTCTCCAATGTATATCTCTGCGGCAGTTCAATTCACTTATAACGGGGCCATTACAGGAAGCTATGAATCCAACAAACTCATATATGATGCGTACCCGCCCCCGATCAATTCACTTTCTCTTTCACCTGATCTGCCCTCTCTCCCTCCACTCCCACTGATCAATGTGAGCACTGATATTGATCACTCCATTCTCTTTTACAATCTCTTTGAACATCCTCCCATGGCCAACCTGTCCACATCCCTTTCATGGGACATTCATGGAGGATCGTATACCATGACAGTAGGCCCCTCAGGATCCTATAACGGGTTTCCATACACAAGTGAGTATATCTCCTTCAACAGCATTGGCACCTATTCAGTAACAGCTAATTGCTCCACAACAGTGGGCGGATACACTTTCTCCGATGGAGGTGAATATGTCAGAACAGCTACCGTCCACTCCGATCCTCCGCCATCCGTTTCAATTTCACCCTCACACAATCCTGCTGATATCGGAGTTCCCATAAAATTCAATGCCACGCCATCAGGGGGGACGGGCATCTACTCATACAACTACACACTCTATAACGGCCAGTCTTCATCTTCATCCATCCTTCTCTCAGGGACCTCTTCAAGATTCACGTACTCATTCTTCTCACAGGGAAATTTCCTACTGTCATGGAAGGTTACAAGCAACAACTTCTCCGGGAGCTCATCCATCATAGAATCCATCAACACAGACCCCACGGTATCCATCAATGAGAACAAGACAACCACTGATGTGGGGAATCCCATATCTTTCACATCATCGGTTCAATCCGGTACTTCTCCATTCTATTATTCCTGGTATGAGAGATCTTCGAACACATCAAATTACTCTCTCTTCTCCACTGCATCAAGCCCATCCTATTCGTTCACGGTTTCTGGTACTTATTTCGTGTTCCTTTCCCTGAGGGATTCCTCCTCATATGTCTCAAACTCGTCCATTGTGTCTATCACAGTGAATCCTCCGCTCACAGGAAGCATATCCCTTTCCCCCTCCATTCTACCCGTTCCTTACACGGACGTGGGTTCTGTGAATCTTCAGGGGGGATCTGGTGTGTCACAGAACAACATTTACTGGACCAATGGATTTTCTCAGGATTATGGCTCCCCCACGCTTCCAGCTTCTTTCAGCGTGGGAACCCACCTCATAGGCGTCACCATAACGGATAATGCAGGCACAGTCCTGTTGCTGCACACATACCTGAGAGTCCTGCCAAACAATATAAAGATCACACCCAAGTTTCCCTCGCAGATACCTCAGGATTCTCTCATTCAATTGACAGCACATGCATACAGTTTCATCGGGCCCAATGTATCGGTGACAGGATATTCATGGAGCATAAACAACAAATCATTCGGGGGCCAGACAATCTCATACAATTTCAATGCCACAGGGACATACCACATCTTCATTTCCGCATGGGGCTCTTATCAGGGTTCCAACGATACTAACACATCAGAATTCAATGTCACTGTGCTGCCTCCCTCATCCACTCCAAACATAGTCATCATACAGACTCAAACAAAGGTGTCCGGAGGCATTGATTTCTCCTACTGGGCCTCATTCCACAACAACACATCATTCTCTGCAGCATTCATCACAGTGGGAGGAACCACATATCAGCCAACAAACATGTCCATATATTCCAATGGAACCGTGAGAATTGGAAAAACCATTGATTTTCAGAACATGCAGGCAGGAACGTACCAGATATCCTTGGAGGTGATAAACAACCAGTCCCAGGAGAAGAGTTCCAATTCCTCTTTCGTTGTGCCACTCTCCCAGAGCGGGACTTTCTCCATATACTCCATAGCGAACTTCTTCGGTGGTTACTTCAATTTTCTGATCTTCCTTGCCACAATGATAGGACTGGTGATTGCATGGGCAGGGCTTAGGGATTCGAAGGCCCCTCCAGTGATCAACATAAATGAAAACGGGAAACAGATGAAATACCAGCTGAGCGGAAAGAGAATAGGAAAGTAATAAAGAGGTGAAAAAAAGATGACAGAATTCAGATCGAAAGGAAAAGGAAAGGACAGGAAAGTGTACCCGGTATCAGGAAAGAAGCCATACGGAACATCCAGGGAGCTCGCATATGAGGATGTAGTTTCAATGAGGAATCAGGGGAAAAAAGCAAGGCTCATACAGACTAACAAGAAGCTTGATCTGTATGCTCCATACGAGTCTGTTCTTCCTCCTGAGCCTGTTCCGGTATCTGAGGGAACAAAGACACCTGAAGAACCCAAAACACCGGAAGAGGCCCCCACGGTTGCCACATCAGAGAATCAGCATCCCAAGGACATGCCGGTAACCATAGATCAGGTCCAGACCATGAAGGCCCAGCTCACAGGAGTCATGGGAAAGGGATGGTCAGAGCCCACAGTATATTCCAAGAACGGAAATACATACGCCCTGTCCATTGATGATGCCAGAGTGGCCATGATCTATGAATCCGTGAAGGGGACAACATCCATAGAAGAGGGGCCCGTGGGACAAAAAGTGAAGCTCCCACTGGTGGATTTCAGCGATTCGGAAAGTGCGAAATTCCTCATTTCGAAAGACGGCAGGCAACAGATCCTGAAGGAGATACGGGAGAACAAGGATGTGATGGAAGTAGTGTTCCACAAGCCCGAAGGATATAAGAACGAGGCCTATATTTTCCTGATGGGCACAGAAGATCGGGAACCCATTATTCTTGGTAACCCCTTGAAATTTGCCATGAAGAACCGAAACAGTGAGAGCTATACGGATCACATTCCTGCGGAGTATTTCAAGAAGCTTTTGAGGAACATGGGAAAACTCCAGAAGGAGAACGGTGTGTCCGATCTTGAACTGAAATTCAGGAGCGATTATCCCGTTGAACTGTCCGGCTCAAATTCGAAAATGGAATTCGGTACATTCATCGCTCCAAGGTTGGTTGATCGGAGAGCTGATTCCATAAGGATACTGAACGAACGCATCGGGAAGGGTGATATCTGATGGGAAAGATCTCTGATGCCGTTCTGGCCCTGATCATACTGATCATAGGCCTGTATGTCCTCACCAAGCTGGGCCTCACTGCAGGGGCCATATGGTCCATGCTCAAGCAGTTCTTCTCCTCCCCAACGCCCGGAAATACAACATCAGGTGCAATTCTGGGAATAACTACAAATGCGAAAATGAAGGAAAAGATCAGGGAGAAAAGGGAATGGTTCATCCACATGATCAGGTCAAGGCAGCTGAAGGGGATCAAGCGATGAACAGATCCCTTGTCTTTACACTATTTCTCATTTCCGCAATTGCATTTCTCCTGTATTCGCCGGGAACTGCAACTCATGAAGGAATGATATCGGAAAGTCCTCAGGCAACACAAATATCCCAAAATTCCTCAATTGTGTATGTTTTCATATCATCTTCTCTTCCGGGCCAGTCCCAGTACCTGAGTGTGCCTGCGAACACATCCGGGGCCCTCCTGTATCCAGACCTGTCCATCAAGATCATTTCAACAGCAAACACAACATATGACGTATATGTCAGCGGAAAGATCATGTCATCCGGGAATGTGTCAGGCATCAGGGAGATCTCATATGTGATCCCCAACGGAACTTCCAGAATATCAATCTCTGTAAGTGTGGGCCATAATGACTGGAACTATCCAAATGAGCTTGTATCATCCCTTCCCGTATCAAAATACTATGGCCCAAGGCCTCCTGCACTTCAGTACACATATCTCCAGATACAGATGGCAATTGCAAAGGGATTCATTGCAGCCATATTTGGCATTGCCATAGCCATGTTCACCGCTCGGAAATTCATCCTTGAGAAGGAGAAGAGGGAGGCCATATTCATATGAAAGACAGACAGGGGAGAGGGTGGATAGAAAGGCACAGAGAAAAGAGCTTCGAATCCGGGTTCCATGATGACTTCAAGGCAGAACTGAAGAAGGCCATGGAAGATAATGGCAACATAGAGGCCCTTAGAAAATTCACATCAAAGAGAAGCCTGATAAAGAGCATGATCCCGCAGATCCTTCTGGGAATATTCCTCGCATACATCGAATTCAGGATCATAGGTATGCTGTATACAGTGGTATCCCTTGGCGTATTCATTCCCGGCATCACCATGTATTCCCGGAGCCTCAGGACAAGATCAGGAACGTTCCTGATGGTTCCCGAGGATGATGCCATGGACTGGGAGCGAATATTCGTTTCAGAGGAGATCTGGTCTTTAGTAAAGAAGAAAACGGGCCTCACCCTTGAGCAGGGGAAGATCAATGGAAGGATCACATACTGGTGCACGGAAGTGAAGTTCCTCCCGGGAACCAATATTCCGTATTACGTGGAAATTGCATGGGCCCATTTCAATCGTGCAAAATACATGATGTTCTCCTCGATCATTGACGATCTCACGGATATGCTCAAGGAATCTTTGCTGGAAGTGGCGAAATTGAAGAAGACAGGCAAGGTTGAGGCCATTGTAGAAGGGACAAGGCAGACAAGGGAAATGATCGATGCCATAGAAATGGCATTCCGATCTGATGTGCATGAGATCATCAGGAAGCAGGAGATAGATGAGCAGCAGGCAGAGATCCAGGAGAAAAAGGTCAATGAGCTTCTGAACAACCCCACATTTCTCAAAGCATTGATAGAAAAAAGAAAAAAGGAGGATGATCAATGACAAGATCTACAGTTAAAGATTGGAAAGTGGAAAGCATATTCCGGGACATGAAGCTGAAAGGCATAGAGTTAGACGGGAACCTGTGGCTCAAAACAAAATTCAGGGACTTTCAGGAGAAGGAGGATGATGGTATGAGATCTATGCCACTTTCTCCGGATACTGCCGTTGAGGAGACACGTATCCCCGGATTTTATGAATTGTCAATGGATGAATCATACGAAGGCCCTTCATGCTCAATGCTTGAAAAGATTGTCAGGAGATCCACTCCGGAAGCTGAATCAAATTCTGCTGAAAAAGAAGAGGTGAATCAGGATGCCAATAGATGAGGCCACGCCTGAAGGGCTTAGGCTCCTTTATGATCTTCTTGTTAAAGCAAGTGAATTTCCCGGAGACACAGTACATAACCCGAGAAACCTCTACATCTGGGGTGAAAAACTGAAAGCTCTGCACCATCTCATTTCATCGTATCATGATGATAAATACCTGCAGGAATACAGACTGGCACAGAAGCACATTCAGGAAATTTCAAAACTCTACCCTTCAGATAGTTACATATCAGGAGGTTTTGAGGCACTCTATGAGTGGCTGGGATCATTATCAAGACTGTATTCAAGGTTAGGCCTAATGATACCTGAAAACCTGACTTACACGGAGGGAGGTGAGGATGGCATATGAGCGGGGATACTGAAAACATTTCAGAATCAATGAAAAACAGTGTTTGGTTAATGCAATGGATAAGGAATAGAATCAAGAAGAACAGGAATATTATTGCACTTTTCATTGGAGATACTGGCTCCGGAAAATCAATGGCTTCAATAAGGTTGGCAGAGAGAGTGGATCCAAACTTCACAGTTGACAGGATAGTGTTTACCGTCAAAGAATTCCTGTCTCTTGTCAACGGAGGGCTTCCTCCAGGTTCTGTCATAATATTTGACGATGCAGGGCTTGGCATCAATGCAAGATTATGGCAGGAAACAAGTGCAAGAGTGTTTGGGATGTTGACTCAGGGGTTCAGGTACAAACAGATACTCACATTTATTACTGTTCCTGATGAGACATTCATTGAAAGGCAGTCAAGGAAACTTGTGCATATCAGGTTCGAATCAACTGATGTTCAGGGCCTCATGAAAATAAAACTGATCTCAAGGAATACCTGGGATCCTGAGCATCCACTGGCCAAATTTCCCAGAATTCACCGGGGAATTTCTGAAATAGTGATCAAAATGGCAAAATTCCAGTTGCCCAGCAAGGAACTCAGGGAGGCTTATGAAACCAAAAAAAAGGAATATATGGAGTCAAGATTCAAAGAATTTCAGGAGCAGCTCAACATCATGGATGGCGGAAAGCTCCTGCTAAAAAATGGAAATCCGGCAGTGAATATCCAGTGTGATGAGTGCGGCTATGAATGGGACTATACGGGATACAGAAAAATAGCTCAATGCCCAAGCTGCAATCACAGAATATATATTGCGGACATGGAGGAAAATAGAAATTCTGGCATACAGGTAAAATGCAGGCATTGCAGCTATGCGTGGACTTATACAGGGGAAGGAAAACGAACCGTCTGCCCGAACTGCGAACAGCATGTGAATGTTGTCAAGGATGTTGTGGAAGGAGAGAAGGCTGATCCATTTGATCCCCTGAACACACCATACAGTCCAGGAATGACTAAGGAGGAACTGTTTGATCTTATGATGGAAAAATTGATTAGAAAAGGGGAGAAGATAACGCCTGAAATGAAAAACTTGTGTGAGTATCTGGCTGAGAAGGCAATAAAGCATCAGGAGGAGAAGCGTAAGAATGCATTGGAAGGGAAAAAAGAAGGTAAGGAGGATGCGGATGATCATAAGAAATAGAAGTAGTGGCATGTCAGGTGGCATGTGCCACTCACATGCCAGTGATACAGAACCTGCAACTTCCTGTAAAAATAATAGAAAATGGCATGTTGTGATGTTGAACTTCTATTATTATATATACATGAATCAAAAGGCAATCTTTGATCGAATTTTTGGTTGCTTTAAATACTGTAGACTCACCCGGAGTTTGAAAATATGAATAATCTTGTTAAAAATGAAATAAAGAAGAACGCAGAGGAATGAAAAAATGACACAGAAATGGATAACAAAAGGAAAAGGAGACGAGAAGAGGAGATTTGCAATTGAGACTGACAGGAAGCAAAGAGAAGTACAGATCAGTACCATAGGGCCATCTGTTAGTGATCTGGAGAAGGAAGCGTGGGGGATGCTGGGAGATCTCTCCAAAATAACCAGTGTTGATGATCTTCTATTGCAATTAAAAAAGTACTCAGGTACCCTGGGAGACTATTCCTCGTTCAATTCACTTCTTATAACATTCCAGTTTGAGACTCCTACCATAGTCAGATCCAAGGCTGAATGGGGTTATTTCGGAAGAACAGTTAATGAGGATGCAACCAGAATTAATGTGCTGTATCCAATAGGAATTCCCAAGAAAGACGGGCCGGGCAAAGTCAAAGAATTCATTGAAAAAAAGAGAAAGGAAGGTCTCAGCGATGAGGCCATAGATGAACTCTTAAGGGAAAAATTCAATGCTGAAGGTGGAGGATTAACCCATATCTTCAGTGTTGGATCTGTTTATGACATATCCCAAACCACTGTGATCCCGGGAAAAGGTAAACCGATGGAGGATAATGCAAAGGCAGAATCCCTCTACAATACCCTTAAGAAGATAGCAAAGCAGCATTATACCGTCGAGGAAGATACCATAGTAACTGGGGCCAGAGGATATACTGCCCACTCAAACGAAGGCCAGAAGATAGTTGTTATGAAGATACCGGGTGAAGACACAAATGTGCTCCATACATTGATTCATGAGATGTCTCACGCCAGACTGGAGCATCTTTACAGAAAAGATCTTCCGAGAGGAATTGCAGAGGTTGAAGCTGAGCTCTCCTCATACCTGGTAGGCTCGCATTTTGGATTAGATTTCCGTGGGGATTCTTCTATATATATCAAGAATTGGCTCGATAATGCAAGGAGCGAAGGAAAAGTGCTTGGAAAGGAGAACCTGGACAGGGTGATGAACAATGCAAGATGGCTCATTCAGGAGATATCCCAGAGGCTGTAATGGATGGCAGGAAGGAAGAACACTAAAGGTGAGACAAAGGGGCATCATGGCAACATTAGTTTTACCTTTCGTTTATCCATTCACTATATTCCTTTGTTTTTTTAATTTCATTAAGGAACATAAATATAGAATAAATTACAATAATATCAACGATAATATGAATGATGAAAATCAGTAATTTTTGACCATTTGAAAGTCCATATAAAAAGAGGCTGAAAAATATAACGGAGAAGAAAAATGTTATCTTTCTAATGCTTGTAACCTTGGGTTCGACCACTGTAAATTTACTCTTTTTCCAATATATCAGTGATATGAAGATTACTAAAAACGAAATAGCTAAGTTCAAATAATTATTTATAAAAGACAACGTTTGGTTTTTAAAAAATAGAGGATATACCGATATGATAATAAAAACTAAAGAGAGAGACAGGTCTCTCAACTTTCTATTTCTTTTCATTCTTGCTATAACTCTATATTTTGTCTTTATTATATTCCCTTCGCGCTTAAACTTAAATTTGTGTGATAGGTATTGCTCATCGCTCATACTGATGATGTTTCTAAATGAAAATACCATGGATAAAAATAATGTTCCTATTGCAAGAGAAACGATAAAAACACCTATAGAATTGAATGCCCTAAACCAAAGTTCATAAAGAATTGGCATGAAGACAATCATCATGATTATATCAGCGAAAATTTCTAACCATAGTGGCATTTTTAAAGCAGAACTAATTTTAAAAAAAAATTTACTGAAACGGTTTAATAACTGAATGGTTTTCTGTTCATCGTGTTTATTTTTCTCAATATTTAGAACAGATATAATAAATTCATTCATTTTTTCATTTATTTTATTTTTCTTATTAAGGTCGAGTATTAAGTAGCCTTTCTCTAATCGCCATTCATAACCAAAACCATCAAATATCCCTTGTAACTCCTTTTCAAAGGCCCCTATTCGATTTTGTTCCATTATGCATACATTCCTTGTGATATACATAAATGTAATCATCAATGATTTTACCTTGCTAGAAATGATCAAGATAAAAGCCATTTTCTTATTTATTTCTTATATCTTGAATTGATTAGTGCATAATTAACCAGAATTTAATCAATAAATACTTTTATTTGGTATTCATTTATTGGCATAAGAGATGATGTTCTAAGTTTAAAATAACATTGTTAAATTTAGTTTGGAAGTGGTAGTTTAAATTTTTATTTCTTCGAGATGCTTCCGCGTTTAAAATCTTCCATCATTGGGCGAGATTGTTTTTTAGCAAACTCTTTAACAATTCTTTTGTATAAAGCTTCAAAACCATTATTTGAAATTCCAGCAATTCCACTTCCAAATACCAAGAACAGGGTATCAAAGTGATTTTTTAGCTTTAGATACTCTTCACTTGAAATATCTGTAGGACTTACCACTTTCCCATTTCTTATGTCGACGTAAAAACCTCTCTCCTTTATTATTTCCATCCGTTTAATTAGTTCCTTAAGTTCTTTTGTTTTCTTTTCGAATTCTTTAGAATTT
>JAJZKX010000206.1 GCA_021850745.1 Thermoplasmata archaeon | reverse complement strand
CTCCGTCACTATAACCATGTTTCCTGATAATTCACTGCAACAGATCCCTGTAAATGGAAAGTACAGGATAATTGCATACTATGGTGATCTCTCCTCCACAATGTCTTTCACAGTCTCACAAGGTAAGGTTTCGTGACCTATTTAGAACTTAGAAGGAATCTTCGGATAAGTTAAAAAATGGCACTTATCACAAGAATCGGATTTTTAGCAAAAACCCTCCAAACCCATCTTTTCCAGCCTTTTCAATGATTAATATATAGTATGCAACGATACAAGGTTGAATGTCTGCTATCTTATACATAGCACTGAAATTCCTTTCAATAATGGCTGGAGGCATCGCAGCCGGCACTATCGGCTCACTTACCGGGCTCGGTGGTGCAACTGTTCTTGTTCCGCTGCTTACCCTCTTTTACAGTGTGCCAATAATTTACGCAACTGGTGCAAGCCTTGTTTCCACTATTGCGACATCAGCCGGCAGTGCAAGCGCATACACTAGAGAAAAGATTACAAACGTTAAGATTGGCATCGGGCTCGAAATTGCCACTACTGCAGGAGCTATTGTTGGTTCACTTACGGCTGTGTACATAAACAACAACAACTTTTCTTATTTGATTTACATAATATTCGGTATTGTTCTGCTAGGTTCCCTGATACCCACTGTACAGAGGGGAAAGTTTGAAGAGCCTGTTCCCAGGAAAGCGGATTGGTCAACAAAACTGTTCCAACTTGCAGGCTCTTATTATGACAAGAGACTCAAAAAGAAAGTAGATTACGAAGGGGTCAGATGGTGGCTTGCAGAAATCATCATGTTCTTCGCCGGAGTTATTTCGGGGCTGTTGGGAATAGGGAGCGGGGCATTGAAGGTGCTGGGGATGGACTGGGCTATGAACCTCCCAATGAAGGTTACAACAACAACCAGCAACTTCATGATAGGAATAACTGCAGCAACTGGGAGCTCAATTTACTGGTATAATGGTTATATACAGGTATTTCTCGCTGCTGCGACAGCTCTTGGAGTCCTGATAGGATCATTTATCGGGGCAAAGATACTCATGAAAATCACAAACAAGAACATCAGATGGATTTTCTTCGCAATACTTTCTTTCCTCGGAGTAGAAATGCTTCTTCGCGGATTCCAGAAATCTAGTTTATTGAATATTTCAACTGCCATTGAAGTTGCATTATCAGCAGTATTCTCTGTAATTATGATCCTGGGGCTGTACGTCCATACTATGAGAGGTGAAAAAGTAGATGCAAAAGGAAATTGATCTTGACCTTATTACCAGTTACACACTGAGGACTGGGGTCATAATAAGCCTGTTTTTCATCCTTGCGGGAACAGTTTTGCTCTTTGTAAGGAATGGTGGCATGAACCACACTCTTTCCTATCTTTCCGATTTCAACAACAGTTTCAACTCACATTTCATACCGTTGGGGGGAATACCGGCAGGGCTTGCCTCGCTGGACGGCATTTATTATATAACAACAGGGCTCTGGGTGCTCATATTTACCCCAATATCTGTTGTTTTCATCTCAATCATTGATTTCCTAAAGGACAAGAACAGGCTATACGTGTTAATGAGCATAATTGTGCTCTTCAACCTGTTTTTTGCAATGCTAGTCATACCAAGGATAACCTGATAGGTGAAAATTCTATGGGAATCAGAAATTTGCTTTATCTGTAAAAAAATCTTTATAATTAATGTGGAGATTTAAGGGAAGGGTCGAACAATGCTTAATTTTGAGCGTGTCAAAATAGCGCATGAAGACCCCCAAAAGAGGGTTAAGAGTTTCCAGCTGGAACCAGTCAAGGAGTATAGCGATAGCGAAGCTGTGGCTGAATCCAGCCGGTGTATAGGCTGTAACATTTGTACACAGGCATGCCCGGCCAGTCTCGACATTGGGGGCTATATAAACAGCACAGCAGTTGGAGATCCTGCCCAGACTGTGAGAATCGTTTTTGAAAATCTTCCATTCCCTGCTATTATTGGCAGGGTATGTACGCATCTTTGTGAAGACATCTGTGTCATGTATGACACTGGTGGCCCAATAGCCATCAGGCATATCAAGCGGTATGCCGCTGACAAGTTCAGTGATTATGGGCAACTGCTCAACCTGCCGAGGAAGAAGTTTATTGGCAAGAAAGTTGCTGTTATTGGTGGTGGCCCATCGGGCTTGACTGCCGCATTTTACCTTTCAATCCAGGGCATCAAGGTTACACTTTACGAAAAGCTCCCTGCACTGGGAGGCTTTATGAAAACAGGCATTCCCAGATACAGGCTTCCACAGGAGGTCCTTGACAAGGAGATTGGGTTTATCATTTCCCAGGGTGTGGATGTCAGGCTCAATACAGAGATTGGCAAGGACGTAAGTTTTGACGATATTATGAAATCTCACGACGCGGTTTACATTTCCGTCGGGAACCAGAAGCCACACATGACGGGCACTCCGGGAAGCGATGCGGAGAACGTTATACATGCGACTGAATTTCTTAGAAGGGTGAGTTTCGGCGAAATTATCGATGTGGGGAAGAGTGTTGTTGTTATCGGAGGCGGTTTCACCGCCAACGATTCTTCCAGGACGTCCATGAGACTTGGGGCAAAGAACGTATACATTATGTACAGAAGAAGGGAAATTGACCGCCCGGGCTACCCAAGCATGAATGCAGACGAGGAAATGGAGGAATCCATTGAGGAAATGGTCAACTATGTATGGGAAGTTACTCCATTTGAATATGTCAAAGAGGGCAACAGGGCAGTAAAATTAAGGTACTGGCAGAATGAAATGGTCACGGAGAAGGGAGGCCGCGCCAAGCCGGTGCCCATAAAGGACAAGGTTCATGAGATTGACGTGGACTACATCATCGAAGCAACTGGCCAGGAAACCGATTACAGCTTCATGGGAGATGAATACCTCAGGAACCTCAGGCTGACCCCACAGGGACAGCCAATTACAAATGAAGCCGGAATGACTTCACTCAAGGGCGTTTTCTCCGGCGGTGACTCCACAAATGCCTCTAGAGACCTTATAAGCGCCGTTAGGGATGCAGACAAGGCAGTAAACGGGATTCTTTCCTATCTCAATGTCATGGACCAGGTAAACGAGGACAGGCTCCCCATCCTTGACAGGTGGAAAAAATTTTCCCCGACTTCTGCAAAGATGGCTTACGCAGAAAGGTCAAGGTAAATATTTATTTTGCAATAGTTTCGAAACCAGTGTATGGGACCAGCGCTTTCGGCACCCGGAAGCCGGTTTCATTTTTCAGCTGGTTATTTTCCATTATGGCAACAAGTGTTCTTGTGGTTGCAACTGCTGTGCTGTTGAGGGTGTGCACAAACCTGTTTCCTCCCTTGGCCCTGTATCTTACATTGAGAGACCTGGCCTGGTAATCTGTATCGTTTGACGCTGACACGACTTCCCTGAATTTTCCCTGTGACGGAAACCATGCCTCTATGTCATATTTTCTGGCAGCAAGGTTTCCCAGGTCACCTGAACAAATATTCACAACTCTGTATGGCAACTCAAGGCTCCTGAACATGTCTTCCGAATTCTTCACAAGCTCCTTAAAGAAATCCCACGAGTCCTCTGGCTTACAGTAGATGAACTGTTCAATCTTTGTGAACTGATGCACCCTGAAGATTCCCTTAGTGTCCTTGCCATGCGATCCTGCTTCTTTCCTGAAGCATGGCGAGACTCCCGCCACCGTTCATGCTAA
>JAJZKX010000205.1 GCA_021850745.1 Thermoplasmata archaeon | reverse complement strand
AGAAGTGAACGGCGTTATGAACGCAGTAGAATTTGAAACTGACACGCTTGGCAAGATATACAGCATGGGCCCAGGAGCTGGAAAGATTGAAACTGCCCAGTCTGCTTTGATTGGGGAAGGTTTTGTTATCAGGCCGGAACTTAAAGGGAAGGAAATTACCCTTGATATGATCAAGAAAAAGTGGAAGAAGGAATATGATGGGAAGATTATACTCATCCACACAGGTTGGGACAAGAAGAGGGGCTTCACAAAGGAATTCCAGTTTGATTTCCCGGGTCTGGCTATGGATACTGTAGATTTTCTCATTGAACACCACCCGCGTGTCATCGGAATCGATACACTTGGCATTGAGCCATATGACCATTCCGACTTCAGGGTGCACAAGGCGCTGCTACCCCACGGCATGGCCTTTATCGAAGACCTTGCAGGTCTGGAACAGCTTACTGAGGGGAAAAAGTACCTGGTAGCAGCTCTCCCCATCAAGATTTCTGGAGCTAGTGGAGCCATGGCAAGAGTTGTGGCCATGGACGTTTACTGAGGTGAAAAAACCGTGGAAGGACAGAAAACAGGGTATAAGAAAGGACTGGGTTTCTGGCATGTCGTCTTTTTGACCATAGGAGCAATCCTTGGCCCGGCAGTTGCCTATATACCGGTCACAGTACTGGCTGATGGGGGACCTGCAGGGATACTGGCATGGCCAATTGCATTCCTGCTTATCCTGCCTATTGCATATGTGTATGTGGAGCTTGGCTCAATGTGGCCACGTGCGGGCGGTGTAGCTTACTATCCCGCAAGGAGCCATGGTTCAGTGGTTGGAGTTCTAAATGGCTGGTCTGCATTCGTCGGGTATTCCCTTGCCATGCCGGCAGTTGTGGCTGCAATTGTAGAATATTCGGGATACTATATACCTCAGTTCCTGACGCCCAGCGGCAGCACTCTTTCTTATGTGGGAATTGCTGTGGCAATTGTTGCAACTGCGCTGATATTCATTATCAACACCAGGCCCATACATTTCATGGGTAATGTGAACAATATCTTCACGGTGGTGAAGATGGCGCTGATAATGATTGTAAGCATTGCACTGCTGTTCTATTTCAACTCATCAAATCTCTCATCCTTTGGCGGTTTCTCTCCACTAGGGACAGGAGGCATCTTCCTTGCAGTTTCTGCAACCATATTTGCTTACGCTGGCTTCAGGCAGCCCATTGATTACGCAGAAGAAGTCCACGATCCCGGCAAATTCCTGCCTAGGGCCATTGTCGTCTCGCTTGCAATTGTGATGTTATTCTACGTCATAGAAAGCCTTGCCTTCCTTGGTACAGTGCATCTTGCATACCCGACAATATCGGCTTCCAGCTGGACTGGTCTTTCCGGACTCGCCGCCCCATATGCAACGGCCTCGTTAGCCGTGGGCCTTGGCCTCTTTGCTGCAATTGCAATCATTGGGGTTGTAATTGCTTCATTCAGTGATGGCATCATTTACTATGGAGGGGCATCAAGGGTTGGAAACACCCTTTCAAGATATGACAGGTACTTCCCGCCATTCCTTGGCAGGATCGACAAGAATGGGATTCCTTTCTATTCAGTTGTGCTGGTCCTGGTAATATCCATAATTTACCTCATACTGCTTCCTTCCTTCACTGCTATCCTTGGCGTGTTCGTAGATGCAGTTGTGTTTTCGTACGCTCCTGCAGCTATCAGCCTTGCAGTGTTCAGGAAGAAGCTCCCCAACGAGAAGAGGCCATACAAGTTGCCATTCTATCAGGTTATGTCTCCACTGGCTTTCGTCATAGGTGGGCTCCTCATATACTGGTCAGGTTTCGGATACGTTTCCATATCCATAATATCTGTATTTGTGGGACTGCTGTTCCTTGGCTATGTGGCTTCAAGAAAGGAATTCACAATGGCTGACTTCAAGGCCGGAATATGGCTTCCTGTTTACATGGTTGTAGTACTTATCCTTTCATACATAGGGAGCTCAAACTTTGGCGGCATCAACCTCATAGTCTTTCCTTACGACATTGTGGTGTTCATAATAGTAACACTGGTGTTCTACTTCATCGGGTACTATTCAGGCATCAACTACACGGGAAAAGGAGTCTTCGACGAAGGGAGCCAGGCAGCGTAAAAATTATTATTTTATTTTATCATTTTCCCTTTTTTTACCAAAAATATTCTGGTCATACGCTTAAATAATGCCAGATCATTGATATTTATGTACATAAGCGACCTTGAAGGCTCTCCATCTCTTGAAGTTGTGAACCTTGTGTTGCAAAAGCTTTCTAGAGGGGAGAAGATTACGTCTCTTGCCATAGGTGAGCCTCTTTACAAGACTCCTGATAAAATCATGGAGATTGCCTATGAAAGCATGAGGAATGGGGATACCCACTATACCTCATCCTATGGAATACCTGAAGTGCGCGAAGCTATCGCTGAAAAGGTACGGCGCAAGAACGGAATCAAAGCGTCTGTGGATAACACTATTTTCATAACTTCGAAACAGTCAATATTTGCAACCTTCATGGCACTCGCCGGAAAGAGATCCAGGATACTTCTCCCCAATCCTGGTTACTTCTTCAGCGAACCTGCCGAGATTGCAGGATTTCAGCTTTCATATTACAGGATGAAATCTGATCTTTCACCTGACGTGGATGACCTACTTTCAAAGTTGGACAGCAATGTCGCCGCAGTGCTTGTTAATTCACCCAGCAATCCTACAGGCAAGGTAATGGACAGGGAAGATTTACAGGCTATTTATGAGGCCGCAAGGAAACACGGTGCAAAGATCATAAGTGATGAAGCTTATGAGGACCTTGTTTACGAGAAGAAGCATTTCTCCATAGGATCACTGGAGAATTCCCCCGATACGGTAATATCAATTTTCAGCCTTTCCAAGAGTTACTCCATGACGGGCTGGAGATCTGGTTATACAGTGGCAGACCAGAAGACTGTTTCTAACATTTCCAAGGTGATAGAGCACACTTACACTTGTTCTCCCCCTTTCATACAAAAAGCTTCTGCCTATGCCCTGAAGTATGGGGATAAATTCATTGAGGAGTTCCGCAAAGACTTCCGGAAGAAACGTGACACAGTTGCAAGGAGAATCGGCGAGATTCCCACCCTGTCGCTCGGTCCAATAGAAGGTGCATTCTATGCGTTCCCATCATACACCAAAAAGGTAAAGTCTACTGTTTTAGCAAGGAATTACTGGAAAAGCATGGAACTGCTGTTCTCCCGGGCCTTGCCTTTGGTTCAGCAGGGGAAGGGCATATTCGTATCTCTTTCTCCGGGACTCAGGAATCGATCGACCATGGTTTGGACGAAATAGAGAAATATCTCAGGGAATAGCCTTAAGCTTTTCCCTGATGAACTGCAGCGACTCCAGGTATTTGAGCTGGATCGCCTCCCTGTCTGCCCCATACATCAGATAGTTGAATCCCCTGGATAGGATTGGCTCAGGGGCGCGGTTAGCCAATGGGGAATAGATTCCGGTGATCAGGTTCCTCTTCCTGGCTGCGGCAACAATTCTGTCAATGGCCTCCACAAATGTGCTGTTATTCCAGGAGAATTCTATCTGAAGTGCAGTAGATAGATCCACTGGCCCAATGAAGCAACCGTCTATGCCAGGAACATCTAAAATCTCGTCAAGAGAATCATACGCCTTCTTGGTTTCGATCTGTATCATTACTGCGGAATTTCCTGAGTCCATCACATAATCCTTGAAACCGTACCCATACTTGGATGCCCTTCCAGGGCCCACCCCCCTTACACCCGCAGGGGGAATTCTTGAAAAGGCAAC
>JAJZKX010000204.1 GCA_021850745.1 Thermoplasmata archaeon | reverse complement strand
GTGTCATTGCTTGGGTGGAGGTACGATTTCCTCATATCCGGTTCCCTGGAACTTGCATCTGCAATCCTGCTGAACGTCCTCATCAGAGAGGCTGGCGTATACCCGGAGTTTGACTTCTCGGGCCTGCGGAAAAGGCTGATGAACAGGCAGATCTGGATCATAGGCATTGGCCTTGTGGGGCTCTGGTCACTGAATTACACCCTGCCTGAATATTTCAAGGCATTTGCATCCTCTGTGGGAATTGGTTCATTTGCGGCAGGGGCAATGGGGGGGCTTGTACCCATGGCAGGTGTGGTTGGAGGCACTGTTGCAGGAATGTTCAGGCGGTATAACCCTATAAAACTCTCCATCCTTCTGGTAATAGCAGTCGGAATTTCTGTTGCACTCCTGGGAACTGCCGGCCATGCGGAATACTGGGCGATTGTTGTTGAGGTGGGCGTTATTGCCACGGTCATAATATCACTGGAATACGCAATTGTTGCCTCCATTGAAAAATCCAGCAGGTACATGTCACTGAATATAGGTCTGATCAATTCAATTCAGATTGGTATAGGATCTGTAATCCCGCTTATATTCGGCATCATAGTCCAGGGCTCGGCTGGGTCATACACATATGCCTGGCTGTTCCTCGGACTGTTCTCAATCTCAACGCTGGTCTTTCTCGCAGGGCTTGGAAGGAATACGCGGATTGCACTTGCCTGAATCAAATCCTCCGGCACAGGGCGGAAGCGAACATTCCGGATGAGACGCAAATTAAGAAATGCGATGCTTCACTTGAGCATTGATGGAAGTCAGCGATGAACTGGGATACCTGTGCAGGATAGTGGATGATTCAAAGGTCCCCACAGGATTGACAAATAAAGGTTTCACAGCCTTTGCGTCAAAGGTTCTGGGGTTGCCGGAGGTAAGCATAATGGAATCCATAAAAACAGCAGGCATAATTTCAGATGCGGAACCTGAAGTCCCGTTTCGGCCCCTTGGTGTCTTCAATTTCAATCCTGAGCCAGAAAAACTGGAAAAGATGATCTCCGGCATGCTGAATATAATAACTGGAGACGATCTTGCCAGAAATTTCCTCATCCTTTTCATGGCACGTTACAGGTTTTCTGTTGCTCTCCTTGAGACCATTATTGAAACCCATGGCACCATGCTCAGGATCACCTCTGAAAATTGTGCCTACGCTGTCATGACTTCAGATTTTTTTCTGCAGGCGGAGGCTGTTAACAGATGGGCAATCCAGCAGAAGGCTGCCTTGAGATCAACCAGCCTTGGCAGCATGGGCCAGTTGCTTTCAAAGGACTGGTTCCTGAGCGTAATCAAGGTTCTCAGGGATGAGGATTCCGGTTCATTTCACGGCAATATGGAGACCATAATTGCATCCATGGATGAGAATTCCCTTGATGAGCTTCTTTCCTCAATATCCAGTGGCATTCTTCCAGCACTGGCCACCCAGAATGAACTCCTGTACAGGGATGAGCGAATACGCCAGGCATTCCTTGAGCGAAGTATAAGGCATAATGAATCCATAAGGCTCAAGAGATTCTATTACTGGCTCGGCATTGCCAACGATCTTTCACTAGGGCTTGAGTTTGTAATAGGCAGTATCGAGTTTTTCCCAAATTATGTCTTTGCCGGCGCAAATGATGTGCTTGGAGTCTACCTTTTCATCACAGGCAGCTCGCAGCTGGTGGCAAGGTCACTGATCCAGATAGTGATGCAGTTTCATCTGAGGCGTAGCAGGAAAAAGAGCAGAAGAAGGGTTTCGGAATTAATGCGTGCAAATGAATGAATACTTCCCTGCATATGAGTGGCGGGCTTAATGTACTCAGATGTGATGACTGTGACATGAAGGTAGCAGTTGTTGAAACCAATCTGATTGTTGAGGGTCCGGGAGAAGGGCAGACAGTCCAGATTTATGAGACAGAGCCTGCGCCGAGGGTTGTTGAGGAGTACCAGAATCCTGCGCTTACGGCGACCACCACCAGGGGCATCTGGATGCTGAAGTCAGCAATGGAGAAAGGGGCAACCGCCATTGTGGTAGCTGAAGCTGGATCGCCGGCATTCAATTTTACAAAGGGTAAGGCAGTCCTCTATTCTGGAGCAGGAATGCGCGTTGATACGGCAATCAAAGCACTTGTGGACGGAAAACTCCCGAAAATGGATGGCCCGACCCATGAGCATGGACACGGCCACGATAACCGTATGCATTGAGAATATCAGCTCTGCATCTCAGGCAGTTTAGAAACAGGTATGCAACCATATATGGCCTGCACTGCAAAATCTTGCTGCTATGAGAACAATTAAGTGTACTGGAGCCGTTATGGCCTGTGTATGCCAGTGATCCGTATCAACGATAATATTTCCCTCAGATTCCCTGCCGGAGTGAGATTAATGCGCAGGGATGATGTGGGAAAACCTTTCTTCACAAGGGATAGCAAGATGAGGGCATACAGCATGAAATATTTTTATGAATGGAGCACTGAGCCTGATACCCTGGTTCTCGTGGTGGAGGGGAATGGAAATGTTCTCACGGGAATCGTGGTATTAAGGTTCGTCCCTGACAAAAACAATCCCCGGAGCATTGTGGTGGAGATGCTTTCTAGGAACCAGCTTCAAGGAATGCATAATTCAGGCGTTGGTGCTGAAATGATTCGTATTGTTGAGGATTATATAACAAAGCCGCTGGGTTGCTCTGAAATAGTTATTGAAGCTGTTGAGGACCTTACTGATTATTATTCCTCACTGGGATACTCCAGCACGGGAAAAGAGGAATACGATGATTTCTGGGGAAAAGTTGTGTACATGAAAAAGATTGTCAGTCAGGAATAGAAATTTTAGAGGTTTTCTTTGATTATTGCAATAGTGTCGGCGGCCTGATATTATGGTACCAGGACTGCCCTGCCCATTATACGCCCATTCTTCAGTTCCGAGAGAACTTCATTCGCTTCAGAAAGCCCTCTCCTGTGAGCCATGGATTTCAGGCCTGATCCGGCTGCCATGTTCAGAACTGCCCTTGTTTCCTTCCTGAGTCCGCTGGCGACGCTGGTTATGTTCTTCTCCCAGGTAAAGCTGGAGAATGGTACCTCGATCTTGTCCATCACTGCCGGAATCACGATTGTCTTTCCGCTGCGGACGGATGATACGGCATCGTTAACAAGGGATGAGCTTGGAGCAAACACTATTGAGCCATCATACAGGCCCGAGGGCTTTTCAACTATTTCAGATGCTCCTGCTTCTTCGGCCACTTTCGCATGGGACCTTGTCACCGCCACTGCCTTGGCTCCCATTGCCTCTATCATCTGGATAGCGTAAAATGCAAGACCTCCTACTCCAAAAACCGCTATCCTGTCATTCACGGACGGGTTAATCTTCCTGACTGCTGAATATGCCGTTATCCCTGCGCAGAAGAGTGGTGCTGCCTCAATATTCCCTATGCTGTCCGGGATAGGAGTCACATAGTTGGCGTCCAGAACCGCATATTCCGCATACCCGCCTTTCACGTTTATGCCGGAAACCAGGGCGTTCGGGCAGAGATTTTCGTGGCCAGATATGCACTGATCGCATTTGCCGCACGCATTGTAGAACCAGCCGATACCGACCCTCGTGCCCTTCTCGATCCCGCTCTTGGATTCCACAACCTCTCCAACGATCTCATGCCCGGGAATGAGCGGAAAGAGACTCGCGGGAAGTGGAAAATCACCCTCAACTATGTGCAGATCACTGTGACATACCCCATTTGCCAGCACCTTGACAAGAATCTGCCCATTTACAATCTCCTCGCTCTCCACACTTGTGTACTTGAGCGGTTTCTTTTCTATCTTTTCCTGCTTCGAGAGA
>JAJZKX010000203.1 GCA_021850745.1 Thermoplasmata archaeon | reverse complement strand
GACCCGAGAAAGGTGGAGCTCGCAAAGAGGGCCCAGACATTTCTGCAGATCAGGCTTGGAACCGATACCTATCTCTTCTCGGCCATGGCGAAATACATCGTTGAAAACGGGCTGTTCGACAGGGATTATGTGGACAGCAGGAGCGAAGGATTCGAGGAATTCACCAGGAGCCTTGGGAATTTCGACATGGATGAAGCTGAAAGGGTAACCGGAATCTCCAGGGAGAAAATTGAATCCCTGGCAATTAGGTATGCCACACAGAAACCATCGAGCATTTACTGGACCCTGGGAATCACGGAGCATGAAAATGGGTCGGACAACGTATCGTCGCTCGTGAACCTTGCAATACTCACCGGCAACATTGGCATACCGGGCGGGGGGCTCAACCCGATAAGGGGCCAGAACAATGTGCAGGGCGGGGCCGACGTAGGTGGTTTTCCAGGATCGCTCCCCGGTTACCAGAGCATATCCGATCCCTCAATCCGGGAAAGGTTTGAGGAGAAGTGGAATGTCGTTCTTCCAGGAGAGCCAGGATGGAAAAGCACGGAGATGATCGGCCTGGCACTGGCGGGGGATCTGAAGGCGATGTATATCACCGGGGAAAATTCAGTCAGGAGCCACCCGAATTCGAGTGAGGTGGAGGAAGCCCTGAGGACGCTTGAATTCCTGGTGGTGCAGGACATCTTCATGACGGAGACAGCCGAACTGGCAGATGTGGTGTTCCCCGCAGCGAGCACACTTGAGAAGAAAGGAACTTTCACGAACACAGAGAGGAGGATCCAGATGGTGAGGCCCGTGCTTGACCCTCCCGGAGAGGCCAGGCCTGACTGGGAGATCTATTCGGATCTATCCAGCCGGATGGGATATGACATGGGTTTCGACACGAGCGGGGGAATCATGGATGAAATCTCCGAACTTGTTCCCAGCTGGAGAGGAGTGAGCCATGAAAGACTTGAGAAGGGCGGTTTGAAATGGCCGGTGGAATCACCCGAGTCGGAAGGAACGGAGATACTCCACGTGGATCATGCCATAAGGGGCAAGGCCAGGTTCAGGCCTCTGTCATGGAACAGGACTGTTGACAACAGCTATCCATATGTCATGATCACTGGAAGGAAGAGGGAGCAGTATCACACGGCCACAATGACCTCACGGTCTTCCGTGATAGGGAAGATAACGGAGGGCCCCTACCTGGAAATGAGCCCAGACGACATGATTAAGGAGAAGTTGTCAGACGGAGACAGCGTTGAACTGGAATCCACCACGGGGAAACTCACCTGCAGGGTCAGGGCAAATGACGACCTTCCACCGGGGGTCACATTCACGACATTCCACTTTTCGGAACTTCCTGCAAACCTGCTCACCCCGGACACCCTTGATCCCCTGATGAAGACGCCCGCCTACAAGGACACAAGAGTGAAGATAAGGAAGGTTTCCTGAGGAGACACCCCTCAATCCTTGTTTCCGGTCTCCCTTGTCAGCCAGCCGCCGAAGGACATTGCCCATATCAGATCAGGATACATGATCATCCTTTCCATTCCTCCTTCTCCAAGGCCAAGATAGTCATGAGAAGCAAAGAGGATCAGGGCAATCAGGCCGATGGTTCCCAGGATGGCCCACACAACCGCTATGGGCTTCCTCGTCTTATGCAGCACTGCATAAGGAAGGATCGATGAGCCCCCAAATGCCAGCAGTGCGAAGATAAGGTGGAAGGGCGGGTGGTTCTCGTTAACAAACCCCACTCCGATTGCCCCGATAGCAAGAATGACGGTGATTATGGCTGCTGCAACGGAAAAACTGCGCAGGAAATATGCCGAAACAAGCGCAAGCACTCCAAGCACTATGATTGAACTGTTGAAAATGTATGCAGTGGATCCGACCCCCAGGTCACTTATGTAATTCTGCGAGACACTGTAACCCGGGTACAGAAACTCCGCTATCATTACCATCATCAGGAACTGGGCCACCCCAATGAACAGGGCTAACCCTGCGAACTTATCACTAACTCTGTTTTCCATTAGCAGATTATAACCGTATTCCGGACTTAAGTTTTTCATCTAGAGACCAGATGTCCAAAGTGTTATGTGGCCGATTCAGTTTCTAATCCCTATGGAAGCAAGAGTATACCAGATTACCCTGGTGGTCAGGGATCAGGAGTCCGCAGTCAGGTACTATACAGAGAAAGTGGGATTCGAGATCAAGACCGACTTCACACCTCCAGGCGGAGAGAGGTGGGTTACGGTTGGTCCGAAGGGACAGGACATCGAGATGGCACTATATCCTGCGGGGAGGGGAGATCCAAACGGTTGGTCTGCCCAGTGGAAGCCTGGAACACTTCCTCCACTGGTACTAAGGGTGAACGACTGTCGTGCTGTATTCTCGGAACTGAAGGCACGCGGTGTTGAGTTTAAGCAGGAAGAACCCGAAGAGCATCCATGGGGTATATCCTGTACATTCAGCGATCCCGACGGGAACCTGTTTTCCCTGAACCAGTTGCCGGAATCTCCTGCCTGGAAGTGATCAAGGCACCACGCTTAATACATGCAGGAGATTGATGGGTTCAACCCAGCATGGGACCGGTTCCGTTATACCCGGCATCATTCCAGTTCCGGAAACGTACCATGATTTACTTCCAATTATGTCAAGAGGAAGAAAATAGATTAGCTCATTACAATGGTAGGTTCATGGATCAGTTCCGCATATTTCGGGATGAAGATGTTGCAGCGCTGGTTGACATGCGGAACGCAATTGAAGTCATGAAAGAGGCAATCGTATCCAGAAAGAACGGCGATATGATTTCGCCTCCAAGGGAAAGCTTTGTTGCTGGGTCAACCGCAATGGTGTGGACACCCGGAGCACACAGAGGCCTGAAGGCCATAGGACTCAGACTCTACCTGACGGGCGTTCCCGAGAAAGACCAGATCGTGGCACTTTGGGACTCGGGGAGAGGGCATCTCAAGGCGATAGCGGTTGGGGAATATCTGGGCAGGTTGAGAACGGGGGCAATTGGCGGAGCAGCCATCGATCTGATGTCGAGGAAGGACTCAAGGATCCTTGGAATAATCGGTTTCGGCGAACAGGCATGGATGCAGGCCAGAGCGGCTCTAGCAATCAGGAACATAGACGAGATCCGTGTTTACAGGAGGAACAGGGAACTTCTGCTCCTGCTCTCCGAAAGAGCGTCCAGGGAGTTTGGGGTAACCGTAAGGGCAATGGACGATCCTCGTTCCTGCGTAACCGGTTCAGACATCATCGTCACTGCAACTAACTCATCCGCCCCGGTAATTCGCGGGGAATGGCTTTCACCTGGGGCCCATATCAACTCACTTGGCCCGAAACTCAAAGGCAGGTCTGAACTCGGCAGGGAAATCCTGGATTTTTGCACGATAGTGGCTTCTGATTTTCCGGACCTGCTTGCAAGAGATTCCAGCTTTGTATTCAGGGATCACCCGAGGATAGTTAAAATGAGGGATCTGGCTCTCCTGATAGAAGAAGGAAACATGAGGAAAAGGGAAGAGATAAGCCTGTTCCTTTCACATGGGCTTTCCGGGACAGAGATCAGCCTGCTTGATTATATGTTCAGGAAAGCAGAGGGGACAGGACGGGAATGAGTGCGTTTCTGCAATGTGAAACTCGTAAGGACACCTGAAAAGGTTTGACATTTACACGCTTTTACATTTAACCCATATAGGTCAAATTTCATGAGCTTTAACCCGAGTCTCACGTGACTTTTTCTTTCACCCTTCAAAATCCCCTGCGTTTACTTTGTTCCTTTCCCATTTGATCCTTGCCTTTGTTGAAATTGCAAACAATAGAACTCCAAGAGCCGAAACTCCAATTGGAATGTAAAGTTGGTATAC
>JAJZKX010000202.1 GCA_021850745.1 Thermoplasmata archaeon | reverse complement strand
AAGATGCCTATCCCGAAATCAGTTGTGCTTGTCAGTATTCCCAGATACTCTGTGATATACAGGATGGCATACCCGACAAACAGGATCAGAATTCCTGCAAATCTGTATATTGCAGGCATTCTCTGCCCCCTGTTCATCATCATTGAGTTCAATGATTGCTGTTGAGCGCCAGGAGTGCCCATCCCCATTCCCATGTAGGCCATAGCATTCTGGAGCCTCATCTTTTCCCTTGAATTGGGGCACAGCGGATCATCCAGCGTCTTCTTTGCATCTGACATCATCTGGCTCGCTTTTGCCATATCACCCGTTTGTCTGTACAACCTGGCCAGCTTAAGCTGTTTTGTGGCCAGGCGGGTACAATTCGTCCCATCACCGGAAAGTATCCTGTCACTTTCAATCTGGTTTTCAAGATCCTGTATCTGCTGCTGCTTGTTCGCCAATCTATTACATCTCCAAACTTATTGGACTAGCCTTCAAATTTTAGATTAAACATGAATCATGTAGTCCTTAATGGTAATATGGGAAATGCATTATTAATAAATTAAGGTTTAGCAGGAATATGCAGAATCAGAATATACATGGATAATTGAATTTTCTTTAGAAATATAAAATCAAAAAAGGGGGATTACTCCCTGTTGGCTCTTCTTTCTCTCTTGAGTCTTCTTATCCTCTTTTTTCTCCATTTCCATCGCATGTTTCCTCGTTTTTTCCAATCTCTTGAGCTTCTTTTCAATGTTTCACCTCATTATTTATTTGGATATAAAGGTTTTAACCTAACATTTATCAGCCATAATATGGAACTGATGCACTGACATTAAATCTGGTTATAAAAAACTACTTCATGCGGCATTTTTCAATCAGGTTTTTCCTATCCGGATTTCTCCATCGCGGAAGCTGAGAAAATAGGTGAATACAACTATAAAGAACCTGGTTATCCAGGACCAGAGCTGATTGACATAAAAGGGGAAAAAGTGGAATTCAGAATCCTGAATAGAGAAAACATAAAGACACTGATAAATTGGAGAAATGATCCGGAGGTTGCATACTGGGCAACAGGGGGTGATCCCAAATTCGAATTCAGGTCAGAGGAAGAGGCGAACCGCGATTTAAGCTGGCATATTGAAAACAGCTCTATGCTTGAGACGTATCAATTTGCCATATTCACCCATGATGGGAAATTCATAGGAACAGCGGACTACAGGGAAATTGATCACGTAAAAGGGAGCTGCACTGTAGGGATAACAATTGGAGACAAGAATTACTGGGGAAAAGGCTATGGAACAGATGCACTTTCGGTCCTGGCCGACTATCTTTTCAACCGGTTAAACTTGAGGCGGATACAACTTGACACCTGGAGCGGAAATGAAAGAGCGATAAAATCCTACAAAAAGTGTGGATTCCAGGTTGAAGGCGTATTGAAAGAGAATGAATTTGTTAACGGCAAATATTTTGACACCATAATAATGGGACTGCTGAAGAGCCAATGGAAAGGGTCCACTACAGATTACCACCACTGATTCCGGTTCATACCAAAGTTCTTATCTATAAGAAACAACTGTATATTGCGTGCCAAGTGATGTAGAAAAATACCTGAAAGATGTCCTTAGAACAATGCCTTCAGAAGAGCTTTACTTTGAAGCCATAAGGGAAATTATGAAGGATCTGATCAAAGAATACATAAGAAATAGAATAAACCAGAACCAGGAGCTCAAAAATGAGATTGCACAGGTTCTTCAGGATTTCATGGAGAGCAAGATAAAGGAATATGATTCCATGGCAAGAATGGCCAAGGTCACGGCTAAAATCGGCCTTATGACAACTCCTGAAAACATAAAGGATCAGGCGGTCAGCGATTTTACAAATATGTTCAGAAAGGAGATTGAAGAGATAATAAAAAGGACTTTCTGAACGCTGTTCAGCTCTTGAAGTCCTTGATTATGGTGGATTTTGAGTAAAGATCGAATAGCGTTAACTTTGACGGATTAGGGGCAAAATTCATCATTTTCTGGTAATCTGTCTGGCTCTGCCATGTTGATGAGTTCACGTACCTTACACCCTTGTAGTTTCCAAGATAATGCGAGTGGATGTGCCCCGTTATGAATATGTCCGGAACTTCTTCTATGACATGATAGTCGTTTTTGGATGGGATGAGCGGTGTCTTGCCGCCGTATTTCGGGGCAAGGTGCCTTCTCTTCAGTATTTCGTCAATTGCCTTCCCGATAGTCTCAAAATTCGCTCCAGGGACTAACTCAACCATATCATTGAGTGACATGCCGTGATATATCAGTATATTTTTCTTGTCAATCCTGAAGGTTATATGGATTTGGGATGAGCGTCACGTTTCTTCCGAACAGGGACCTGATTTTTTCGGAGAAGAGAGGTTGAGGCTCGGCAAGCCTCACACTGTCGTGGTTTCCAGGCATTACGAACACGTGTATATCCTCAGGAACCTCGACCAGGTATTCCCCGAGTTTTGCGTACTGTTCCAATGGATTGAGGATCTCCAGATCCTCATCCTGCCCCGGATAGACACCTATGCCGTCAACCACGTCTCCGCTGAGTATGAGATATTTCAGGTTTTCTGCCTCCTCCCTGGATGACTTTATCCAGTTTATCATTGCACGGAAGTCATCCTTCCTGAAGGTCTTACTTCCAACGTGTATATCTGAGAGTGATGCCACATACACCGGTTCCCTCTTTGTTTCGTCCATCATCCTGTAAGGTATGTCCGGCCTGATGATTTCCTTTACAAATATCACCGGGTCGCCTTTTCCCCTGCTTACGCTCCCAACAACGCCTATTACCTCGTCCTGCAGAATCAGCTCATCGGCGTTCCTGTCCTTCATCAGTATGGCCTGCACGCTCTCTTCCATGTCCTCTATTACCAGCCTCTTGTGCCCGTTTTTGGTAACGTCAACGGAGGAGACCATTCCAATGACCTTGACCTCGCCAATGCTGAGTTTTGCCTTCTTTATATCGACTGATCCCCTCATTGTCGACGAAGCCATCACTATCTTCTTCAGTTTAGTATATTTGCTTACAAACATCTGCCTGAAGTCTTCAACCGAACTGTTGACCCTGATATCGGGAAAGTAAACCTCGAAATCCTGGTCCTTGACCCCGGTATCACCCCTGAGAAGCTTCCTTACCGTACCTTCGTCAATGTATCCTGCCTGGAGTATCTCAGGAGACAGCATTTTTGGGATGAGGTCCCCCATGCTTCTGTCCAGTATTACCTGGAGTGCCTCCGGTGAGACGAGAATGCCATGTTCGTTGAAATACTGTAGAATTCTTGGTTTGTCCTGAAATAACATGACCACGTCATTGGTATGACATGATAATGATTTAACATTTGTGAGATCACTGTTACCAGTTCTATTCATGGCTGAATGATATTTTTTATGCAAGTTAGTGATTTTACCCTGTGGTTCTATTCCCGTTATTCCTGAAAAGGTTCAGGAGAGTTGTGAGGATGCCTCTCCTTAAGCCCGCGGCTGCCTCCCTTTCCATCATCACATACGGTGTTTTTTCGGAATATTTGCTTCAGAGAGGCAATCCCCAGTCTGGAATACATTCACTTTTCACGAGCCTCTGGTGGGTGATGCAGACTGTTACAACAGTTGGTTATGGAGATACGCCTGTTGTTGGCCTTTATGCAAGAATCAACGGAATATTCATAATGGTGGCAGGAATTGGAAGCGTAGGCTTTCTTCTTGCCAATCTTGGTTCCAACCTCATAGACAACAGGCTGGCCAGGAAGCTTGGAGAGGCCAGGACAAAGATGAAACAGCATATCATAATCTGTAATTTCAATGACCAGGCGGCGGAAATTGCCCATGACATACTGGAGGAGGACATACCTGTTCTCATCCTGTCCCAG
>JAJZKX010000201.1 GCA_021850745.1 Thermoplasmata archaeon | reverse complement strand
CTTTCAATGCCAGATTATTGAAAAAAGGGAGATTGATGCAGGCATTCCAAAAAAAAAGACGAAGGGCGAAAACCAACAAAATTTTACTTGCTTTGGGAAGCTTTTTTTGAAAACCCTTTTGAAAGACCCCTGTAAACGTAAATAAGAATGATGATGGCTAAAGCAACTGCAATATACGTGTAGTCATTGAACAGGCCCAAAATATCTTTCCATTTTGCCCCAAGGAGATACCCTAAATAAATCAGGATGGAATCCCAAACTACAGTTCCAAGCAGAGTGAATAAGAGAAACTTTTTGAAATTCATTTCGGCGAATCCAGCAGGGATCGATATGAATGTCCTGAATATGGGCATAAGCCGTGTAACGAGAACAGAGATTTCTCCATACTTGCTGAACCATTTTTCTGTCTTATCCAGAGTTTTGTCGTCCAGCCTAATGTATTTTCCAAACCTGAGAACCGCTGGCCTTCCGCCATACATGCCTATAGCGTAGGCAGCACTTGCCCCAGCTGCATTTCCAACAGTTCCTGCTATTAAGACCAGCACATATGCAGGTATATTCAACAGTGTTGGCAACTGGTTCGTAAATGCCAGGTATCCAGCAAAAGCCATAACCACTTCCGATGGAACGGGAAATAGCAGGCCTTCGAGGAACATGAGGAAAAATATGCCCGGATAATTAGAAACTTGGATTACATAAATAATCATATTGACTAAATATTCAATGATTCCTGTTATAATTGACGTCATTATTTTAGCCCTACATACATATCTCGTTGAAATACTATTCTATAGTAAGTTTTCGTTTCTGGACATCGCTCTCAAGAAGCATCAGTTCAGACAGTTCATCCGGATAACCTTCAGTGTATATGATTTCTTTCAGCCTCGCATTTATAATCATCTTTGCGCATACAACACAGGGGAAAGTTGTTGTGTAGATAACGCCATCCCTGATGCTCACGCCGTGGACAGCCGCCTGGATTATGGCATTCTGCTCTGCGTGCAGCCCTCTGCAAAGTTCGTGCCGCTCCCCTGATGGTATGTCCATGTCTATTCTTATGCAGCCTACCACATCACAGTGTTGTGTCCCGCTTGGCGGGCCATTGTAACCTGTTGCCAGAATATTATTATCCCTTACTATTACGGCTCCAACCTGCCTTCTCACGCAGTTTGCCCTTGAAGCCGCCATGTATGCCATCTGCATGAAGTATTGGTCCCACGAGGGGCGTTTGTGTTTCTCCATAATACTTAATCCGAATCTCGTCCTGTGGAATTCTTGGTTTTGCCCTTTTCCACTGCATCTACATGCACAAACCTGCCACTCAGCTTGCTCATAACTTTTGGAAGTGTTGTATATTCCATATCCTCTTCCGGCAGCCTGTGTGGTTCAAACGGGCCCATTCTCCTGATATAGTCTGTAATATCATTTGCCACTCTCCTTGCATTATCGTATGCAGGATCATCAAACATGTCAACCGGTCCGGTTAATTTTTTATCCTTGTAAACGAAACCAAGGGCAACAACCCTGGGCGGTCCGTCGAATCTTGTCATTTTAGAATTTTTCATTGCAACTGGCATCAGTGGCCCGTTGAATGACCCTCTCATCCAGCCTGATACCAGATATGGATGGGAAAATGCTTCCATGGCTTCTCCAGATGCAGGCAGGCCTGACTGAATCCTGACGATTGCTGCAGGGTCATCTTTTCCAACGTATTCACCTGCAATGAATGACAACTTGTCTGTTGTTATTACTGCAACGTTTTCATCCGGCAATTTATCATGATCTTTTTTCGTGTAAACCCTCTTAATCACATATCTGCCCTTTGTCCCAATAAGGGAAATAATATCATACATTTCCTCAGGGGCATTCAGCATTATTGCCTTCGCCTCCTGTATATCCCAGACTTCGAACTTAAAGCCTGTATGCATGCTTTGGTCAATTACGAGCCCTGGGGTGTTGAAAGGATCAGCAAACATCTTGAATATGGGATAGTTAAAGGCACCTGGCTCAGTTTTGTCCATCATATAAACTATGAAAGGTTCGCTTCTCCTTGGTGTGATATCCATTTCAGCTATTCCAGGCCCCATTCCCTTAATGTTCCCGGAAAAAGAGTCCTTAAGAAGGTCCTGCCCTGCTCCATAGAGGCCAAGTTTCTTTGCCACTTCAGTTCCTGCTTTAAAAGCATCCCATGCCAGCTTGTGGACTTCAGAAGCATTAACTCCATTGTCGTGGACCATTGTTATCTGTATGTCATCACCCACATAGCCTACAAAGTGATCCCAGACCACTCCCTTTGACTGTTCTTTCAGAAATCGTTTTACCTCGTTCAAAACATCTTCATGTACAGTTGTATGCCCTGGCAAACTTCCTATATCTGCCTTAATATGGGTCAACGTTACCTTCATATACATTCATGGCAATGACATATTAAAATAATTCGGATATTCATTTAATAGCCATTTCAAAATTATAAACGGTAAAAAGTACATTGAGTGTAACAGAACACATCGCTTTTTTTGGAAAAGTAATATAGAAATGATTTGCATCATGGTTTCGGAAGTTTCAATATGTCGTATCTGGAAATAGGTTTGCTTATAGTGCTGATTTGGGTTATTGCGATGATCTCTCTGCGCCAGAGGATAAACAAAAGCAAGCATTTTCAAACAATGGGGGGAATTCTCCTTTTAGTAAAGGCAACGAAGAACAGGAAGATACTGGACAAAATTGCAAACAGCTCAAAATCAAACTTTTTCTCAAAGCTTTCAATTCCGCTGGTTTACATATTGTTTGCAATGGGCATAATTCTCCTAGTTCTGGGGACAGTGCTCTCCCTTTCACTGAGGGTCAAACAAAACATACCTGTTTCTGAATATCTTGCTCTGCCTGGAATCAACCCGGAAATACCTATAGTTTACGGGCTCATAGCTTTTGCAATCTCTCTTGTCATACACGAGATGTTTCATGGCATTGTGGCAAGAAAACACGGCATAAAAGTGAATTCAGTGGGATTGATGTTTTTCGTGGTTCCAATTGGTGCCTTCGTGGAGCCTGACGAAAAAGAAATTACCGAAACAACGCCAGTGATCAGGAGAAGGATAGTCGGTGCGGGAATAGCAGTAAACTTTGTCATAGGAATCATATGTTTCCTCTTTTTATCCCTTGCAATGTCACACGCAGCAATCCAGACACAACCCGGTGCTTATGTGGATACTGCCTATCCAAACCACTTCATCACCGGCAAGAACATTACCGGAACAGAACTGGTTTCCTTTGGAAACTTGAAGGGAAACAACCTTACAAACCTGATTACAACTTCAACGATGCAACCAGGGACTCTGGTTAATGCATCCTTTTATAATGGCCAAAAAATCATCAATTATAGCATTCCCGCCGGCATTCAGGTCGTAGGCACTTATAAGGGCTATCCTGCCTATAAGAATATCACACCTGGGGACTATATCATCTCCCTTAACAACAAGACGGTTTACAATGAAACCATCCTTGGAGATCTTCTGGATCATATCAAGCCGGGAACAATGATAAGCATGACAGTCGAGAATTTCACATCCACAAATGGTACGGGAAGTTTTAAAAGCCTGAGTTTCCGAACAAGATCAACGTATTCGTTCTATGCAGCCGAATACCCATCTGGAGCGACTCAGGCAATGAAAAATGAAAGTTTCATCGGTGTTGGCATTGTTTATGGCGGCCTGGGGCTTGCCTCAATGAGCCAGTTTAAGTCGCTTATCTTTGGCTCTTCAGCGTATACTTCAGGCCCCACTGGCATCATGCAAACAATAGGCCTCCCATTTAACGGGCTTTCACCAGTGCCTTCCGGGTTCGCACATCTATACACAGTACCACTGGGATATGCAACTTTCTGGTTCTCAATGAATACAATTTACTGGCTTTTCTGGGTAAATATCCTTCTTGCATCACATCTCATACAAATTTTCT
>JAJZKX010000200.1 GCA_021850745.1 Thermoplasmata archaeon | reverse complement strand
TGAGCTCCTCACATTTCTCAAGACCAGCAGGACTACACTGTACAGGCATTTAAACAAGCTGAAGTCCATGGATCTTCTGGAAGAGGTGCAGGAGGGAAAAACCAAGAAATACCGCCTGAGGTCAGGTGACCTTGTAAGGGCCTGGAGCTGGGTCGAAGTCAACGTCAAGATGGCCCTTGAAAATTATGGAAAATCTGTAAGGCATATCGTTGAACTAACCCAGACGAGACATTGAACTGATCAAGTTATTAATAAGATACAACATTAAGGTAGGAGGGGGTAATAATGGCAAAAACTAATATTTCTTCCGCAATGGAGGCGCTTTTAACAATGGATGTAATAGAGATCAAGAAAGGTGGCAGCTACACAGTTATTTCAAATAGCGGAACGGACGAGCCAATGAAGACTGAGGGTGAATTTATCGGCTATACTCTTCTTGGAGAAGAGGGAGCCATTTGCTTCAGGGTGAAGGGAGAAGATGGAAAATCAAAGCTCAGACTGATTCCTGTATCAGGTCTCATTGCAATTGAGTTCAGTGACGAGGAACTTCTCAAACCCAAGAAAAAGGATCATATAGACAGGGAAAAGATGACCTATATCAGCTGATTACAGGCCAGTTCCTCATACAGAGGTCCAGACTGGGTCAGGGTACTTTTGTAGAGACATACCCTGTCAATTAAAACTTTCCCTTCCGGTATTTTCAGTCTATTTATATCAGGCATAAGATCTTTTTTCCGAAATCTGCCAATGGTGACATGTGGAATGAAGTTTTTTGAATCCATTGCAAACTGAGGCAGAATTTCACTGATTGATCTGTATATGCCAACTATGCCAGGATTATCAAGAAGAAGAATCAGTACCCTGGGACTTGACGTGTTGGGGAACGCAGATATCACTGAAAAAGTGGATTCCACTTTCTTAATTTCCTGTTTTACAATGGATTTTGAAATATTATCTGCCTCCTTTTCATCGATCTCACCAAGAAAGAGGTATGTCAGATGGAGGTCCACAGTATTGGGTACCTTCAATGAGGGAAACCTGGAAACCTGTTTCAGAAGGTCATTTATCTGATCATCTCTTGGTATAGGGGAAGCGATGAACGATCTCATAAGTATAACAACAGATTAAGGTTAAATAATCTTTTTTCATAACAGCTTATGTCTCAGGTCCCCAGTGATTTAAGATACACCAAGACCCATGAATGGATGAAGGCAGAAGGTACAACAGTAACTGTTGGAATAACGGATTTTGCACAGAAACAGCTTACTGATATAGTTTACATAGACCTCCCAAAGGTGGGAGTTTCAAAAAAAGAGGGAGATGTTCTGCTCACAGTGGAGTCTGTCAAATCAGCAGAGGATGTTTTCACTCCCGTATCAGGCGAGATTGCTGCAGTAAATAACAGCCTTGCAGATAACCCGGAACTCATTAACAAGGACTCGTATTCAAACTGGATAGTTAAGATAAAAACCTCTGAAAACATAAACAGCAAGGGAATGTCGCCTGATGAATACCGGAAGTTCATAGGCGAAAACTGATCCCATGCCAGATAGAAAGGATGCTTACTATTACAGGGCAAAATCGGAAAACTATGCCAGCAGGGCGGCCTATAAGCTTAAGGAACTCCATGGAAAATTCGGAATAATGGGTCCCGGGGAATATGTTCTTGAAATTGGTTCTTCACCTGGAGGCTGGACTAAGTATATAACTGAGGTAACCGGAAAACCTGTCGTGGCCGTGGACATTTCACCGATGAAGTACATGGACAAGGTTATCTTTCTTAAGGAGGATATTATGGCTGATCATGTATTGGAAAGGATACGGGATACTCTCATTGGCATGGGAAACGAAGGTTTCCAGTCAGTTCTATCAGATGCCATGGTAAAGACCAGCGGGAATGGAAGCATAGACCACTCAGCATCATATGTTATTGGAAACAGGGTTATGGAAATAGCAGATGTTTTTCTCTCTCCTGGAGGAACCTGCGTTTTCAAACATTTTCAGGGAGACATGACTCAGGAACTCTTCAGAAAATGGAAAGATTCCTACAGATTTTCAAGAATTACCAATACAAGGGCATCAAGGCATGGCAGCAGGGAAATTTACATGATTTTCAAGGGAAAGCTATAAAACTTTCTCAAGAGTGTATCCATTTTTTTCCAGTAAATCCCTGGTGTCGTCCAGGAATTCAAGATCGATGTAGGCAAAATGTCTTCTTCCCTTGGTGTTTTCCTTAAGCAGTGATTCTGCAACATATTCCGATCGAAGCTTCTCCACCTTTCCAATGCCCTTTATCCTGTTTACTTCATTGTTCCATTTCATGACAAAATCCTCTGCTGAAGTATCCTTAAGATCCATCTTCATTATCTTTTTCTTTCTAATTGAATGCCTGATCAGAGTGAAAGTTTTAACATGCCTGGTATATGCCCTGGAAAAATCATATTCGTTCAGATCCAGTGCCTCAATGGGAACACTGTTTTCCTTGGCATACTTGATCATCTCTATATAGCAGGGGGATGGGGTCATAATTTCCCCATAAACAGAAAGCCTCAACCCGTACACAATTTCAAAATCAGAGAGATTCATCTCAAATGGATCGTCCAGAAAAGCCTTCATTCCCTCAACCTCTTCAGGCGAAAGACTCACACTGAGCTGGTCAGGCGTATGGACCCGAAGTGCATCGTGCAGGCTGTTTCCATCCCTCATAAGTCCCTTGATCCCAACAAAGAGGTAGAAATATCTGCTGTCGTTACTATGAAAAACCTGGTAGAGCATTATGACATTGCACTCTTCTTGTTATGCAACAATCTTATTAAATCATCTGGGTCGTATGCTTTTTTAAGTTCGCTTAGTGTAACCAGTGGGCAACCACCAAGGTTATCTCTGCTCGTCTCTTCCCTGGATATTATGAGGGGCTGCTGCTCAAATATATCACTGACATTTTTTATTGCATTTGCCCTTTCCGGCCTGGAAAGAACATTCTCAAATAGTCCCACAAGCATTAGGGCCTTTATGGTTTCGAATACGACGACATCAAAGGGTGATCTGTTCATTGATTCGTACATATAACCCGTCCTCTTTATGATGTCCTCAAATTCACTGACAAATGGATCATGGGTCCTTATCTGATCAAAAGACCTGCTCATTTCAACGTTAAAAAGATCTATTGCCTTCCTGAAATCTGTTCTCAGAATCTCCTCCAGCTTCAGGAATACATCAACCGTAGCAGCGTTCCCGGATTCATAAAGTGAGATCGATCTTCTGGAAATTCCCACTTTTTTAGAAAGGTTTCCAATTGACATACCCTTCATTTCCCTGGATCTGTGAAGCTCCATCCCGTTTATAGATATATAAAATCCACCAGGGCCTGAATAAACATAAAGTTGATCTCCATTCATATAATCTACAAATGTGTCCAGAGACAATATGGGAACGCCATGCCTGTAATAGACAACGTCCTGTTCAAGATCACCACTTCCACATTTTTCCCCAACAACTATGGCAGCAGCTCCTGTTAATTTGGCAAGTTTCTGCATTTCTACCGCATTGGCTAAACGAAGTGTGTCTATGTTCTGAAGTATCTTCAAAATAAATTTCTGATCTCCTCTTCTGGCGATTATATCAAAGCTCACAAGCCCTTTCAAATCGGGTTCTGAGACCTTGAAACCTTCCTTCGCAAGGATATCGTAAAGCTTGTGAATAACCACTCTTCGATGATCGTCCACGATTAATATGTATAGAATATAGTATAAAATATTTTGCGTTGCCAAGTGAAAAATGTAACACAATGCAGAAAATGATAGAGATGGAACCGTGGTAAGCATTGAAACTCCGGCACCATGACATGAAAGATCATCATCTACAGGTGCAGTACTTGGCCCTCTGGAACTGTTGATCTTTATCCTTTTTTGTCGTTATATGAATGAAGGCCGAATATTCATACAATTGGAGACAGGTAT
>JAJZKX010000199.1 GCA_021850745.1 Thermoplasmata archaeon | reverse complement strand
ATCGATTTCCATAGATTCCTGTTAATAGATCCAGGAAGATCTTCAAGAAATGCTGAGGAAGTTACAGGTATAATTTGTAATAATTTGTAATAAGAAGTGTTAATAGTTAATATTATTATTAAATAACGTATAAATAAATAGGTAATATATCTCTCGCAAATGAAGGAAGGAATCACTAAAAATGGTTCTAACCGGGGGACCCAAGTTGATCCAACCAGGAGAACCTTCCTGAAGGGAGCGGCTCTGTCCATCGGTGCACTTGTACTCGGCGGAGCATCCGCGGAACGCTTTTTCACACCGGAAAGCAGAAACAGTGCAGTGATGCAGTCATATCCAAAGGCAATTCTTGTAGATAGTGCGAACAATCCCGTGAAAGTTTCGCAGATACCGGCTGCGACGACCACTTCAGACAGTTATCCAATAATGGCATTCAATTATCCCCTCCAGAATGAACCAAACATTATCATTAGACTGCATGGCGTAAAGATTCCAGGTTCTGGCGTTATCGTTGATGGAAGAGACAGTATCCTAGCACTCAGCGGGATATGCCAGCATCTTGGCTGCACAGTGCCGCTTCTTGACTACCACCCACATAATTCAATCCCATTTGAGGCTCAACTCATTGGATACACAAAGTCAAACTGGCCAGAATACGGGCTCCTGTACTGTAAGTGTCATGGGAGCCAGTATGATCCCACTAAGGGGGCGGATAACCTTTATAATTCTGGACCTGCCCCAAGTCCTGCCAATCACTCTCTTCCGCAGGTCATGCTCGAGACAGATTCGAGCGGCAATATATACGCAACCGGCATGAATCCGGCAAATGCTGTTATAAGGGGCCACCTCTGGCAGCCTAATGGTAAAGTTCATGGCCCGCAGGTGGAAGAAGAAAATCTTTCGGGAGGCACTGAACTGCTCTTTGACTCTGGACTCAACATGTACAAGACGATCGTTGTTTCAAGCAGTAACGGACCTTGGCCAGGTGCACTGGAATGAGTGAAGCAAAAGAGCGTAACGAATACAGATTGGACAGGATATGGCAAGAGGAAACGCCTCCTCCAGGTTCTTATACCATATCAATGCGTTCCATATCAAGGAAGGAACTGAGGATAGATTATTGGACAGGGGCATTTCTCATGGCTGCCTTCGGTTACCTTGCTATTTCTGGCGTTCTGGTATTTCTATATTATCAGCAGGGAAACCCGTATGGTTCCTCTGCTGCAATTATTAACGGAGTACCTCTGGGAAGCATAATTCTCACATCACACCTCTATATGGCATATGCCATGGTTGCCCTTGTATATGTGCACATGTTCAGAAATTACTTCAAGGGAGCATACAGGGGAAAATGGAGATGGCTTCAATGGATCACAGGAGTCATATTGTTCATACTGGTAAACATGATAGCAGTCCTTGGGTACCTGTTGCAGGAAACCTACATAGGAATATCTGCAACTCATGTCATGGAGATACTGGTACAGAGAAGCGTTGTTGGTAGGCTTTCCCCGGGACTGTCAAACTGGGTTATAGGATTGTTGGTCGGTAACGGGTCCACTGCTTCTGCCTTTGGACACATCCTGGCTCTTCACGTAGCTGCTGTAGGAGGACTCATAGGTCTTCTCATTTTAGTGCACTTTTTCTTGTTTGAAAAATCAGGCCCGCATGGCATAAGCAGTGATTCCAGTGACACTGTCCCGGCCAAGAATGAAAGGAACATACCATGGTTCCCGGCTAATGTTCTCTATACTGGATTTGTTTCTCTACTATTCATAGGAGTTGTAATAATATTTTCTGCAGCGTTCATGCAGCATCTATTACCTTCATACGGGGTCTTGCAATACGGAGAGGTACCATTTCCTGACTGGTACATCATGCCAGTTTACAAACTAATGGACCTAGCAGGATATGGTCTTTCAACCGGCGGTGTTCCCCTTGTCACGTTCTTCTTCCTATTCTTGCTCATAGTACCTTTCATAGACAAATACAGTGGATCGGGTGCACTTGATCGCCCCATGATAACCGGCTTTGGCGTATTCTTCCTCCTCGCGCTTCCCATAATGGCTTTCTGGGGCTATGCACAACCAGGTTTAACGCAAACCAGGATTCTGACAATGTACATGTGGTGGGGTATTACGTTTGTCTCATTTGTAACAGTTTATGCGATGCGATTCGCCAAAAGGGATGTGGATGAAATATGAAATCCGGAACAGCAATCTTTGCAACGGTTGGAATTCAACTTGTTATTGACATTTTCATGTGGTATTTTGCAACATCTGGCCCATATGCTTACCAGGCGTACTGGGCCATACTTCTGGCAGTGAACCTGATGCTTGTGGCCGTCGTTATGCTGATAATACTCAGATATTACATAAGGAGTGGTGAGATACATGGATAGAAAATCGTTGTGGCTCTATTATGCTTCAATGATCGTTTACATGATTGGAGGTATACCCCTTGTTCTTTATACACTCATAATTCGCCCCATAGCTGATATGTATAATGAACCTGTATCTGACATGACATCACCCGTATTTGGAAATTACAGTCTATTTCTACGGAACCTCTTTATTGTTTCAACTATTTTCGTCACTTTCTCGCTACTTCTCTTCGTAGTTTCTGTCTACAGAACCAAGCATGATGGAAGAAGAATCTCGGGCATGACTGTTTTCCTTCCTATTGCCTTATACATTTTTGGCTATTCTTTGCTGGGAGTGTCCGGAATATGAGAATTTCACGTACAGCGAGTGAAAACGTAGAGAGGAGGGCAGGAGGCATGAAGGCTATAGCGGGCGTAATCCTGCTGATAATATCTGTGCCAGTATTTTTGCTGTATAAGTATATGCCAACCATAAATGCACAGATCGGGCCACATCAGATTGCAAGCTGGATAGCTGTTACACTGTCATTTATTGGATTCATGCTGCTCATCATTGGTGCTGGTGAGATGGATGTTTGAGCCGTCGGGAGGGCTTTCCTCTGCGGTTACCTTAACAAAACCGTCTGAAGTCTCTACTCGATCAACCTTATAGTCAAACGCACTGAGAAAACCCTTCAATCCCTCAGAAGTGCAGATAGCGGCCTGGTGACTGTTACCAACACCTGACATGACTATTTTCACCATTTTTCCACTTATGCTTATGTCAAGCATATCTATGGGGATGAGATATCTGTAATTCCGTATAAAATCAGTAAATTCTCCCAAATCATTCACATACATACGCAATATGTTACCGAGAACAACTCCCCTGTCAAACCAGCTCTTGAGAACCGTGGATTCTGAATTCTTCAGGGACTGCCTGATGATGCTGTCAAGCAGAATACTTGGTACTGGAACCGCATTCATATCGTGCATAATCTCAATAAGCTTCAGAGTCTTGAGCAAGTCTTCCAGCTTTATTCCAACCTTTTCAACTTCTGCATAAAGTGTTGCGGCCTCACTCAGGATTGAACTGACCGTTTTTCCCTTAGACACAGCTTCTTCTTCAAGAACGTTTATTATGTCACTTTTCATGGAAATACTTAAGCGTGCCATTCAGGTGTCACTTCTTCTATTATTGTTTTTGTATAGCAATTAGTTGGAAAATACTTTTGGAAGATTACATGAATGCCATCACATTACCACCTGTATATCATTAGATTGCAGAAAGAAAAGCATCTGGAATAATCTCTGCCATCTTTCTTAGCCTGACGTCATATGAATTCCGTCTTGAAATGCTTTTTCCATTCAGTTTGAGTTTGCCCATGAACTCGTACTCTTCTCACCAGATTATTTCATCATTCAGAGTTAGATGCTTCATAAGTAATAGGACCAAATATGGCATTTAGAGAATGATGGGGAACTAGACCATTGTTATAGTTACGGCTCACGGCATACCCAATTTTGCTCATTTATTGTGATATTTCCAATTGCACTACCCGTTTGGTTTAACCTCTCTCGTCTCGTTCGTACAACATCGCATATCCATCTGTTCGGAAGGAATGAGACTGTTCACACAATGGGCGTCATCGTGGCGAGATCGG
>JAJZKX010000198.1 GCA_021850745.1 Thermoplasmata archaeon | reverse complement strand
GGAAATCTGACCTGATAAGCATTGGAATGAATGACCACATTTTTGAGCCTTCAAGATCTGAGATTTACCCTTTTTTCTATCCGCTCAAGGAAACTGCAATTAAATCTGGAGCCATTGGGGTGTGTCTCAGCGGGTCTGGACCTTCCATGCTTATTGTGTGCAGTGAAGACAGTTTAGAACCTCTGAAGAGAGAACTGCTGCGTTTTCCATTATTGAATGAACTGAAGTTTAATCTTAAAGAAGTCCATGTAAGAGGAGGTGCCTATGTTGTCTGACGATTCTGGATTCAGGGAAACAGTTGATCCACCGAGGTTCAGCCTCACATTCCCCATTTACCAGACCAGTGCTTTTAAGCTTCCAGAAGGGGACCATTACCGGTACGGCAGAGAAAAGAACCCTACTGTTGAGGAGCTGGAGAGGATCATATCTTTCTTTGAAGGAACTCCCGGCACAACATGCTTTTCCTCTGGAATGGGAGCCATTTCCACGACCTTGCTGACGCTGGTAGAGCCAGGGGGCAGTTTGGTCATACCGCTTGATCTCTTTGCGCGTACAAGGGCGTTCGCCCTGAATTTCCTGAAAAAATGGAATGTGGATGTTAAAGTGACAGGAATCGGGACAGATTCAATAATGAGTGCAATCAGTGAAGGGAGTGTTGTGCTTGTTGAGTCCATGTCAAACCCCATTCTCCGTTTATATGACCTTGAAAAGATAGCAAGGACAGTCCATGCCAAGAATGGTATACTGATATCTGACTCCACATTTGCTACTCCAGTAAACCTGAAAGGCTGTGCATTCGGATCGGATGTTTCAATTCATAGCCTTTCAAAATTCATAGGCGGGCACAATGACATAATAGGGGGGTCAGCAAGTGGAAATCAGGAGATCATATCAAGAATTGATCTATTCAGAAGGACCATAGGAACCAATATGGACCCCAACACTGCTTTTCTTGCTATCAGGGGACTGAAGACACTTTCCTTGAGAATGGAAAGAATTAATTCAAGTGCAATGAAAATTGCCAGAAAACTTGAGGAAGAAGGTATTTTTGATCATGTCATTTACCCTGGCCTTGAGTCCCATCCTGATCATCAGGTTGCTTCCAGAATGATGAATGCTTACGGAGGGGTGATTTCGTTCCACCTGAAGGAGAGAGGGGATAAGCCTCTTGAACGGCTCAAATCACTGAGCCTCATTGAACCCGCAAACACTTTGGGATCTGTTGGAACAGTTATTTCCCATCCAATGACAATGTCCCACAGATCATTGAGTAAAATGGAGTTTAATGAACTTGGAATCGACGAATATTTCTTCCGGCTTTCTGTTGGAACTGAAGATCCCGAACTGATATTGAAAGACCTCAGGAAAATGGCTTAAAAGTCATTCCTGAACTATTTCGGTCCTTATGGGGTTTTCTATGGCGAAGAGAGATGGACAGTGTTTTCTGGCTTCCTTGATCTGTTGGCCTATCTCTCTGTCTGCGTTGACCTTCAGGGTGATATCCTTGACAATTGGATTGCTTGACTCCGTAACAACAGGACCCAGGTCATAATTGATGACGCCGGTTACCTCTAGTTTTTCCAGCTTTATTCCGGAGAGTGCACACTGATTTGCCAGTGTAGTCGCATAGCAGGAGACAAGACCAAAAAGAAGATAGGTCAGTGGGGTCGGATTGACCCCGGTTCCTCCCAGAGCGGGTGGTTCATCTGTCTGGAATGTGAATCTCGAAACCGAAGATGAAACCGTCGCCTCGAATTCAGGGCTTCCGTTCAGTGTGAGTCTCCCCTTAATGGTTTTCTGAGTTGGAAATGAATTGTTCTGGCTTCTTGCCTTTTTTTCGGTTTCCTTGAGCAGGTTCAGGTGCACGTTGTTAACTAAATCCTCTGGCATTATTCAGAATCTGATCATCATAATTAAAATTGACACATCTGAAAATACAGAGTCAGATCATTCTGCGATCACATCACTGACTTTATCCGAATGGGAGGTCCATGTTTCTCTTGATATAAGAACACCGCCCACCAGAACAATTGTAAGAGCAAATATACTGACAGCCCATGGAGTGACAGAAAAGGTGGAGGACAGTTCAAACGCTGAAATTATAGAAGGCGCAAATCCTCCTATTACAGCACCGAGATTATAGGTAAACCCGATGGCAGTGGATCTGTAAGTCTTGCTGAATGTCTCAGCAAGGAATGTAGGGAGGGAAGCAAATACCATGGCCTCTATGAACGCCTGAAATCCGTAACCGAGAACAATGTGTGTGCCCGAAGTGGAATAACCAAGCAGAAGTAGGGGATAGAACAGAGCAAGGAATAGAATACTGTAAAACAGCATTGAAAACCTCCTGGCCTGAAATTTCAGGGAAAGTATGCCGCCAATCCAGACCCCAAACAGGGAGATCAGGTTTATGAGAGCTACATAGAGCCCGATGCTTGAGTCACTGATGTGCTGATAGTGCATTACCGTAGGATAATATGAAAGAGTTGCGGAATTTATGAAAAGAAGACCGGCTGTTATTATGACTGCAATTGCCAGTGCCCTCGGGGATTTTCTGAAAAGATCCATCATTGGATGCTTCACGACCTTCTTCTCCCTCACCATCTGGTTGAAAACATCAGTGTCTTTTGTTCCGAAACGTGTTATGATTGCAAAAATTCCTGGAATTATGGCACTGTAGAAGAGGTATCTCCAGTCAGTCTTATTGAAAAGGGTCTGGCCAAAGTGGATGCTAAGGGCAGCATATACCAGAGAAACCACGAAGTAGCCGACTCCAAAGCCACTCTGAACGAAAGCTCCCACAAAATTCCTCTTCTCTGGTGGCGCACTTTCTGAGGCGAGAGCTGCTCCTCCCCCATATTCTGCTCCTGCAAAAAGACCTACGAAGAATAGAATTGTGTACATCACAACCGGGGCAAGGTATCCAACCTGGGCAAATGTTGGAACAAACCCCACACTGAAACCAAATATTGAGAACCCGAACACCGTTATTGTGAGCATTCTCTTTCTGCCCAGTCTGTCGCCGATGTAGTTGCCGAATATGAGTGACCCGATTATGCGTGATAGTGAGGTAACTGCAACTCCGAGGAAGGCAGCAACAAGTGCATATCTCGTAGGGCCGAATATGATTGGGGCAATGGTGAAAGCAACCAGCGAATATGAGATAGATACGTATCCATCCATAAGCCACCCTGACCATGCTGCAAGTATGCGTTTCCATTGGTTCCCGTCCATGCCGACTAATTTCACTCAATGGTGATTTAAATGAGCGATATTTATATTCCGGTCTTGAAGAGAATCGGACAAATTATGACCTTTTATTCAGGAACCCTTGATCTGGGGGAATATTATGAACAAGACCTTCTGTATTCCAATATTAAGGACAATATAATAGACCCAAGATCCACTTTACAGAATCTCGCTAGACCGAAAAAATTATTACAGATTCAATTTTAATTGACCGTGAACCTTCCTGTCCTTCTCAATAATTACCGGAATCCAGAAAATGCCGTGGGAGACCTGATTGAAGCCTATATGACATCGCTGAATGAAAAGCCTGACCATTCACAGGTAAGTGTTTGGAAATCACTCACTGGGGAGATCATAGAAATTGCCGATGGCTTTCCTTCCTTTGCAGAGTTCCCAATTTTCAATCTTGAAAGGGCAGATTACCTGGTCCTGGACACCGATAGAGGTTTAATAATTGAGGCGAAGGGATGGAAGAAGGTAGAACAGATTAATGAACGCATCGTGAGGGCAGATGGAAACGTGCGTCTGGACCCATCCTATCAGCTTAATAATTATGTTTCAAAGTTCAATTATTTTCATTCCAGCGGCAGGCATATCAAATACACAGGATTGCTTTTCCTTTACAACAACAGAACCTACATTCCCCAGGACTGCAAAATAGCACACACCATGGAGGAACTAAGGTCCATGATACAGGATCTCAAATTTCCCGGTAATAAGGAAATAACTGACATGGTTCTTAATGGCGGGTTCCATGTCTCTCAGGACCTCATAGATCTTATCAG
>JAJZKX010000197.1 GCA_021850745.1 Thermoplasmata archaeon | reverse complement strand
GAATGGAGATATCAGTTGGCGTTCCGCCCAGAGCACCATCATCTGTGGCAGAGGTAATGGGTTGTGATGAGGATTACGCGGGTGCCATAATGAGTATCTGGAATATGATTCAGGAACACCGGGGCACTCTGGTCTTTGTTAACACCCGAAGTACCGCTGAGGATATAGCCTTCCGACTCCGTCTCTATCTCAAGGACCCGCCAGTACAGGTTCACCATGGGTCACTTTCAAGGGAGGCCAGGGAAACTGCTGAGCGAGATTTCAAGGCTGGGAGGATCAAGGCCCTGATCTGCACATCATCCCTCGAACTGGGAATAGACATTGGAACTGCAGATCTTGTGCTTCAATTCAACTCCCCCAGACAGATAAATAAATTGATACAAAGGGTTGGCAGGTCGGGGCATAGCCTGGACCGAATATCACTTGGAAAAATTGTTTGCAGCGATATCATTGAGCTTGAGGAGGCCAGTGCCATAGTGTCTTACATAATGGAGGGTCATCTAGAGGACATATCAATCAGAAGGAATTCCCTGGCAACCCTGGCAAATCAGGTATTATCAGAGTGTAAATTCTTTCCGGAACTGGATGCCGCTGAATTTTATGAAACTGTCACAGCATCGTATCCTTTCAGGAATCTCACCAGGGACGATTTTGACAGTACGCTTGAGTTTCTAGCAAGGACGGGAAAGATATATCTGGATGGCAGGAAGATACGCAAGAGAAGAGGGGTACTCAACTATTTCATAGAAAACATTTCAATGATTCCAAGCGAGAAAAATTACAAGGTCATTGACCAGATAAACAGGAAATTTATCGGAACCCTTGATGAAAGGTATGTCGTGAATGAGCTTGAGCCCGGCGCTTACTTTGTGATCCGCGGATCTACCTGGAGGATCATCAGGATGGATAGGGACAGGATACTTGTTGAGCCATTTCCCACGGCAGCCATTGCTCCCAAGTGGTCCGGTGAAGACATCCCTGTTCTGAGGGATGTTACTGAAAAGGTTTCCCAGAACCGCGAGGGCAAAACAGTTCCTGAATTCATTGATGAATCATCAAGGCATCTCCTTGAAGCATGGTACTCGAGCGAGAACGCCACGTTGAGACGTACAGTCATAGAAACTAAGGCAAACGAGATCATAGTCCAGGTGCTTCTGGGCACAAAAGGTAATTTTGCCCTTGCTGAGATTTTTTCAGGGATACTTGCAGGAATTACTGGAGAGAGCGTTGAGACCGACTACTCCCCCTATCATTTCTACGTCAGAACTTCACGGGTGATAAAAGCCCAGGATGTCAGGCGAATCATACTCAGCATTGATCCGGAACGCCTGTATCAGTACATATCCGGTTCAGCCAGGAGATCGAGATTCTTCAATTCAGTCTTTCTTTACGAAGCACGAAAATTCGGAATAATATCAAATGACGCTGAAATAGGCCGTATACGATTTGAGAAGATCGTGGACGCCTATGCCGATACCCCGGTTTACAGGGATTCGATCAGGAAATTGATCTCAGACTACATGGACCTTGATAGCCTGGAATCCTATCTCCGGAATGTCAGGTCGCAGAAAATAGAATTCCGCTTGAACGACAATATTTCTGAAAGCTCCGAGGTGTTCCTCACACACTACTCTGAGCGCGTTTCTCCACTCAAACCCACCCGCAGCATCCTTGATGCAGTCAAGAAAAGGCTCCTGAATGAAGAGGTTATACTGTACTGTACAGCATGCGGGAACGTCAGGACCAAAAGGATCAGGGAGATAGAGAGGATCAGGTGTCCTGACTGTGGCAGTTCACTTATTGCATCTCTGTCGCCATTTGAAAAGGACATGCTGGACCGTTTCAAGTCCGAGGATCCAGATGGTATCAAGACAAGGAAGCGGCTCATAAAGAACGCACATCTTGTGAGGGAACGCGGAATGCAAGCAATAATGGTAATGGCGGCAAGAGGAATTGGTCCTGAGACTGCGGCCAGGCTTCTCGAGGTGACTTATCGCAATGAGGATGATCTCATCAGGGCCATACTTAACGGTGAGATGGATTATGCCAAGACCAGAAGATTCTGGGACTGATGCACTCATCCTGGAAATGTTCAATCAATTGCACTTCATATTCTCTGTGAACTTTAACGCTGCCATGTTAATGTGCGCAACCACATCAGGTTGTCTGGCTCCATAAGAGGAGCATCCGAAACTGTTAAATCCACCGAAACATCTTAATGCCATACATGGCCCAGCCCAGGATCCTGAAGATCCTTGAAAGCTACAGGAAGAAGAACAGCAATGTCCCCATAATTGTGGAAGGGAAACATGATGTGGAAAGCCTTAGGAGGATAGAATTTTCCGGGGAGATCATAACATTGAATTCGGGCAGTTCGCTCCTGTCCTTTTCCGAGGGCCTCTCCCGCAACTATGAAGAGGTTATCCTGCTGACAGATTTTGATCGCCGGGGCATATTTCTCAAATCCGAGATCGAAGCTTTCCTCAGGGGAAGCGGATGCAGACCGGACACCGAGCTATGGTCATCAATTAGGAGGATGGTACCTGTAAGAACTGTGGAGGAGCTTCCGTTTGCAATAAGCAGAATCATGGAAACACAGAATTATTAGGAATGCAGCCATGGCCAGAGGTGGCTTCAAACATCAAGATAATATTCATGGGAACAGGCGGATCCTGGCCTTCCCCGGGAAGGGGGCTGCCGGCTGTAGTTCTGCAGATAGATGAAATAACCAACCTTCTGGATTGTGGGGAGGGAACGCAGAAACAGATAATGAAGAGCAGCGTCTCGTTCATGTCCATTGACAATATATTCATCACGCATTTTCATGGAGATCATTTTCTTGGACTGCTTGGGCTTGTCCAGAGTATGTCATTCAACGGCAGGGAAAAACCTCTGAATATCTACGGGCCCAGGGGGGCCATTCGAATCCTTTCAAATGCCCTCAACGTTGGTTTCTACAAATTAGGCTTTGATGTCCGGATAGGGGAAATGGATTTCAACTCTGTATACGATTTTGGCAAGTTTTCTGTCTCCACGCTCAAGAATGATCATCCTGTCCCTGCAATTTCATACAGATTCGCTGAGAAGGACCTTATCAAGATTGACAAGTCGAAAGCAGATGGTCTGGGAATTCCTTCAAGGCGGCTTGAAGAACTGCGGAATTCAGGTACAATAGTGCACAACGGCCGGACATTTTCCATCTCGGAGGTGTCAGCAGGAATTAGGAAGGGGCGCGTGATCGTATATACAGGGGACACCCGTCCCATGGAGGAGATGAAGTCCTTTGCCACCGGTGCTGACGTGCTTATACATGAAACGACAACAGACTCCTCACTTGAACCGAAGGTGAATGAGTTTGGCCATTCCTCGTCCAGACAGGCCGCCGAGATAGCAAGGGATGCCCATGTCCGTAAGTTCTTCCTCTTCCACTACAGCCCAAGATACGACAACCTTGATCCACTCATAAATGAGGCCAGAAGCATATTCCCGGAATCGGAACTGAGTAGAGAACTTCTGGAATACGAAGTACCGGCGAGGAAAGAGAACTATAATGTTAACGGCGGGTAACGGTTTCAGCCTGCAGCGATATCCTTGCTGCTTCCCTGCATATCCTCTCTATTGCACTGTTGGTCCCGTCACGAAAATGTCCCTCCAGGAATTTCCTGAGAAGTATCATCCGGAGTGACAGTTTTATCTCCCAGCGGACCGTGATCTGCGTTCCATCGCCACTTTTCTGCAACTCTATTCTCTTGTAACCGGAGAATGGCCCGCTGTGATAGTTCTCAACGCAGTTCTGGGATTTCCAATCGCAGAGGTATGACATCTTTGCCCTCCCGGGAAAGGCAAACCTGACCTCCAGCATCTGCCCGCCACTGCTTTCTATGCTTCTCATCCCATGCCAGAATTCTGGCAACCTCTGCCAGTCCCTTATGGCCATCATAATATCATCCGGCTGTGCATCCGAATGGGCCGTGACGGTAAATCTTATCTCGCCAACCATTGGAACCGACAATCCTAGAGTGCATCACTTCCCTTAACTGTTACTC